>NZ_JAGPXV010000244.1:0-8097 GCF_018070405.1 Micromonospora sp. D75 | reverse complement strand
GCTGCCGCCGCGCGGCCCGCTCGCCGCGCGCGCCCCGCCGGCCGCCTGAGCCACGCCGGACCCGGGACCCGCACGCCGGGACACCTCACCCGAGCCGCACCGGACCGCCGCGTCGACCCGGCGGTTCCGTCGCGGGACACCGATCACGTACGGCGGCGCGCCTCAACGCCGCCGGGATCGCCCCGGGTCCACGCCCAACCCGCCGCAGCGGAGGCCCCGCCCCCTCTTCCTCCGGGGGACGGGGCCTTCGTCGCGCTCACACGTCGGTGCGGACCTCGGCGAAGTGGCAGGCGCTGGGGTGCGGGTCCGCCGCCCGGGGCACGGTCTGCGGGTCCTGGACCGCGCAGACCTCCTCGGCCTTCCAGCAGCGGGTCCGGAAGTGGCAGCCGGACGGCGGGTCGGCCGGGCTGGGCACGTCGCCGCTGAGCCGGATGATGGTCTGCCGGTCGCGGGCCTCCGGATCGGGCACCGGGACCGCCGACAGCAGCGCCTGGGTGTACGGGTGGGTGGCCCGCTGGTAGATCTGCTCCTCGGTGCCGATCTCGACGATCCGGCCCAGGTACATCACCGCGACCCGGTCGGAGATGTGCCGCACCACCGACAGGTCGTGGGCGATGAAGATGTACGACAGCCCGAACTCGTCCTGGAGCTGCTCCAACAGGTTGATCACCTGGGCCTGGATGGAGACGTCGAGCGCCGACACCGGCTCGTCGCAGACGATGATCTCGGGCCGCAGCGCGAGCGCCCGGGCGATGCCGATGCGTTGCCGCTGGCCGCCGGAGAACTGGTGCGGGTACCGGTTGACGTGTTCCGGGTTGAGCCCGACCACGTCCAGCAGCTCCTGCACCCGCTGCCGCCGGCTGCGCTTCGGCGCCACCTCCGGGTGGATCTCGAACGGCTCGCCGACGATGTCGCCGACAGTCATCCGCGGGTTCAGCGAGGTGTACGGGTCCTGCATCACCATCTGCATGTTGCGGCGCAGCCGGCGCAGGTCCGCCCCGCCGGCCCGGAGCAGGTCGCGGCCCTCCAGCGTGACCCGCCCGGCGGTGGGCGTCTCCAGGCGCATCAGCAGCCGGGCCAGCGTGGACTTGCCGCAGCCGGACTCGCCGACCACGCCGAGCGTCTCGCCGCGCCGCAGCTCGAACGAGACGCCGTCGACCGCCTTGACCTGGCCGATGGTCTTCTTGAACAGCACGCCCTGGCTGATCGGGAAGTGCTTGACCAGGTGGTCGACGGAGAGGATGGTCTCGCCGCGCACCTTCGTGGCGTCAGCCGGCGCTGTCATCGTGCACCTCCTGCGCGAAGTGGCACGCGCTGGTCCGCCCGTCGCCGAGCACCAGGTCGTGCGGCACCTCGTCCACACAGACCTGCTGGACGTACGGGCACCGGGGGTGGAACGGGCAGCCGGAGGGGATCGCCATCAGGTTCGGCGGCAGGCCGCGGATGCTCGACAGCTCCTGGCCGCGCACGTCCAGGCGCGGGATCGACTCCAGCAACCCCTTCGTGTACGGGTGGGCCGGCGCCCGGTACAGCGCGTGCACGTCGGCGTGCTCGACGATGCGGCCCGCGTACATGACCGCGATCCGGTCCGCGACACCGGCGACCACGCCCAGGTCGTGGGTGATCAGGATGAGCGCCGTGCCGAGGTCGCGGCGCAGGTCGGCCAGGAGGTCCATGATCTGCGCCTGCACCGTCACGTCCAGCGCGGTGGTCGGCTCGTCGGCGATCAGCACCTTCGGGTCGAGAGCCAGCGCCATGGCGATCATGACCCGCTGGCGCATGCCGCCGGAGAACTGGTGCGGGTAGTCGCCGAGCCGCTTCGCCGCGGCCGGGATCCGGACCAGGTCCATCAGCTCGATCGTGCGCCTGCGCGCGTCGGCCCGGGACATCCCGGCCCGTTCGCGCAGCGACTCGCCGATCTGCCAGCCGACCGGGAAGACCGGGTTCAACGCCGACAGCGCGTCCTGGAAGATCATCGCGATCTCGGTGCCCCGGATCTGACGGCGTTCCTCCTCCGGCCGGGTCAGCAGGTCCCGCCCCTGGTAGAGGATCTGCCCGCCGCGCACGTACGCGGGCGGGGTGTCCAGGATGCCCATGATCGCCTGGGCGGTGACGGACTTGCCGGAGCCGGACTCGCCGAGCACGGCGAGCGTCTCCCCGGCGTCCAGGTGGTACGTCACCCCGTTGATGACCCGGGCCACGCCCTCGCGGGTGCGGAACTCGACGTGCAGGTCCCGTACCTCCAGCAGGTGCCCGCCCGGCGGGGTGGGCGAGGCCGGCGTGGGCCGGGCCGACGACTGGGTCATGGGTTGTCACCGCAGCTTCGGGTCGAAGGCGTCGCGGATCGCGTCGCCGAGCATGATGAAGGCGAGCACGGTCAGGGCGAGGAAGGCCGACGGTACGATCAGCGGCGTCGCCGACTCGCGCATGTGCACCCGCCCGGCGTCGATGTCGATGCCCCAGGAGATGGTCGGCGCCTTCAGGCCGATGCCGAGGAAGCTCAGCGTCGCCTCGGCCGCGATGAACGAGCCGAGCGCGATGGTGAGCACCACGATGGCCGGGGCGAGCACGTTCGGCAGGATGTGCCGCCACATGATCCGGCCGTTGCCGGCCCCCAGCATCCGGGCTGCGGCCACGTAGTCCTGCTCCCGGGCGGTGATCACCGAGGAGCGGACCACCCGGGCCGCGGTGGTCCACCCGAGCAGCGCCAGCACGACGATCACCGCGAACAGCCGTACCGTGTCGCCGCTGGTGCTGACCCGCTTGAGCAGCACGATCGCGGCCAGCAGCAGCGGGATGCCGAGCACGATGTCGATCACCCGGGAGAGCACCGCGTCGACCCAGCCGCCGAAGTAGCCGGCGAGCATCCCGACGACGAGCGCGATCACGCCGGTGATCAGCGCGGAGAGCGCCCCCACCAGCAGTGAGGCGCGGGCGCCGTAGACCGCGCGGGCGAACGTGTCGCAGCCCTGGAAGTCGTACCCGAAGATGGCCCCGCCGGACGGCCCGGCGTGCTGGCGGGAGAGCACGCAGTCGCGCGGGTCGTTCGCGGCGAACAGCCCGGGGGCCACCGCCATCGCGGCGACGAGCACCACCAGGAGCAGGCTGATCCAGAAGACCGGGTTGCGGCGCAGGTCCCGCCACGCGTCCCCGGCCAGGCTGCGGGCCCGCTCCGGCCGCCCGGCCCGGCCGGGCGTGCCCGGTTCGCCGGAGACGCCGCGCCGCGCCGCCTGGTTCTCGGTGGCCGCCACCGTCTCGAAGTCACTCATAGCGGATCCTCGGGTCGAGGACGGCGTAGAGCACGTCCACCACCAGGTTGGAGAGCAGGTAGACCACGACGAGCACGCTGACGATGCCGACCACCAGGGGGCCGTCCTCGGTGCGGATGCCGCGGAACAGGTTGAAGCCGACGCCGGGCACGTTGAACACGCCCTCGGTGATGATCGCGCCGCCCATCAGGTTGCCCAGCTCGACGCCGAGGAAGGTGATCACCGGGATGAGCGAGTTGCGCAGCACGTGTACGCCGACGATGCGGCGTCGCCGCAGGCCCTTCGAGCGGGCGGTGCGGACGTAGTCGGCGCGCAGGTTCTCGGTCACCGAGGTACGGGTCAGCCGCAGCGCGGTGGCCAGGGACAGCGAGCCGAGCACGATGCCGGGCAGCAGCAGCGCGTAGAAGGAGGGTTGCGCTCCGGCGGTGGGCGGGAAGATCGGCCAGCGTACGCCGAGGAAGTACTGCGCCAGCGGCGCGAGCACGATGGTGGGTATGCCGAGCACCAGCAGCGTGAGCACGAGCGTGGCGTGGTCGAACACGCCGGAGCGGCGGATGGCCGCGATCACGCCGGCGGTGACTCCGAAGATCACCGTGACCGCCATCGCGATCACCGCCAGCTTGAGGGTGACCGGCCAGGCGGCGGCGAGGATGTCGCTGATCTGCCGCCCGGTCAGCGACTGCCCGAGGTCACCCTGGACCAGACCGCCGAGGTAGTTGAAGTAGCGGTAGAAGAAGCCGCCGACCCCTGTCGCGTCCAGGTGGTACTTCTCGGTCAGGTAGGCCCGCTGCGCGGGGGTCACCGGCCGCTCCCCGGCGAGGGCCTGGATCGGGTCGCCCTGCCCGGCGAACATCAGCGCGTAGACGATCAGAGTGGTCCCGAAGAAGGCGAGGACCATCTGCAGGAGTCGCCGCAGGATGAAGCGGAGCATGCTGGCAAGTCTGCCGAAAACGGCGCAAATGCGGGCCAATGCCAAGGCCGGGCCACCCGGTGGGGGTGGCCCGGCCCGTCAGCAGGGTGTCAGGCGAGTTCGATCTTCAGCAGGTCCACCCGGTCGAAGAGGTCCACGTGGACGTTCTTGACCTTGGTCGAGTGGCCGAAGTTGTTCTGCCCGTACCGCAGCGGGATCACCGGCATGTCCTGCGCGAGCAGGTCCTCAGCCGCCTGGTACTTCTTGATCGCCTCGTCCTCGGTCGCCGCGCGGGCGCCCTCGGCGAGCAGCTTGTCGAACTCCGGGTTGCTGTAGCCGTAGTAGTTCGACGAGCCGGTGCTGCTGTACAGCGGGCCGAGGTAGTTCTCCATGGACGGGTAGTCCATGACCCAGCCCATCCGGAACAGGCCGACCGGCTGCTTCTTCTTGACCTTGGTCAGCAGGTCCGCGAACTTCGGCTCGGCGGTGCCGACGCAGTCCACGCCCAGGTTGGCCTTGAGCTGGTTGCAGGTGGCGTCGATCCAGTCCTTGTGGCCGCCGTCGCCGTTGTAGGACAGCTCGATCTTCTTCGGGCCGCCCGCGGCCTCGTACATGGCCTTGGCCTTGACCGGGTCGAACGCGCCCGCGGTGCCGATGGTGTTCTCCCGGTAGCCGGCGACCACCGGCGAGACGAACGAGCGGGCCGGCCGCTGCGAGTCCTTGAAGATCGACTTGGTGATCTCGTCCCGGTCGATCGCCATCGAGATGGCCTTGCGCACCTCGGGCTTGCTGAACTCCTCCTGGAACGTCGGGAAGGCCAGCACCTGCAGCGACGAGGCCGGGCTCTCCTGGTAGCGGTCGCCCAGGTCGGTCGCGGCGGTGGACAGGTTCTCGGTCGGGATCGTCTTGATCACGTCGAGGTTGTCCGACAGCACGTCCGCGTACGCGGCGGTCGGCTGCTGGTAGATGCGGAACTCGACACCGGCGACCTTGGGCTGCTGGCCCGGGAAGGCGTCGTAGCGCTCCACCTCGACCTTGGCGTCGTGCTGCCAGCTGCCCTTCATCTTGAACGGGCCCTGACCGATCGGGGCCTGCTCGTAGCCCTCGGCCAGCACGCCCGGCGCGGAAAAGGCCGCCTCGGGCAGCGGGTAGAAGGCGGTGTAGCCGAGCATCGACTTGAAGTCCACGTACGGCTCGTTGAGCGTCACGGTGAAGGTCAGGTCGTCGACCTTCTGCAGGCCGCTGAGCGTCTTCGCCTTCGGCGTCTCGCCCTGGAGGTCGTCGTAGCCGGCCACCTTCTCGAAGAAGTAGCTGGAGTTCTGGCCGTTCGGGGCGTACGCGCCGTAGTTCCAGGCGTCGATGTAGTTGTCGGCGGTGACCTTCTCGCCGTTGTGGAACGTGTAGCCGGGCTTCAGCTTGATCGTCCAGACCTTGTTGTCCGACGTCGTCACCGAGTCCGCCGCCACCTCGTGCGGCTTGTTCGCCTCGTCGTAGTCGACGAGCGGGCTGAACAGGGCCGACAGGACCTGGGAGCCGCTCGTCTCGTTGGTGTTTGTGGGCACCAGGTGCTGCGGCTCGGCGATCTCGATCCGCACGGCCGCGTCGGGGTTGCCGGCACCGCCGCTGCCGCCGCCCGAGCCGCAGGCCGTCAGGCCGAGCGTCACCGCGAGCGGGAGCGCGGCCCAGGCCGCGAGCCTACGAACACGCATGGGGTCTCCTCATCTCCTCACGCTGCGCGGTCGTCCCGACGTTGGGTGACTCTGCGCAACGAGCGGTAACGGTAGGTCGCGGTTCGGCCCATCGACAACTGGCGCGTGGTTGATCGATGACGGATCGTGTTCGCCCTGTCTTGTCGTTGCCGCTCGCGCGTGCTAAACCTCGCCCCTGCCTGGTTCTTTCCTGGTTGCCTCTGTTCCGGTCCGCGCGTGGCCGGGCGGTCTGCGACGGCTGTTCCCGCTGTCCGGTCCCTGCCCGTCCGGGTGTGACCGGGCTGCGGCGTCACCGTGATTGGTGACTCTCCGTGACTTAGCGCACGTTGCGCAGCGTGATCGTCGGCCGTCGTCGTCCGGGCCCGCCAGCGGGCGTGAGACGATCACGACGTGACGGCGACGATCCTGGACGGCAAGGCCACCGCGGCGGAGATCAAGGACGAGCTACGGGCCCGGGTCAAGGCGCTCGCGGAACGCGGCATCACCCCCGGCCTCGGCACGGTGCTGGTCGGGGAGGACCCCGGCTCCCAGGCGTACGTCAACGGCAAGCACCGCGACTGCGCCGAGGTCGGCATCGCCTCGCTGCGGGTCACGCTGCCCGCGGACGCCACCCAGGAGCAGCTCGACGCGGCTCTGGCCGAGCTGAACGCCGACCCGGCCTGCCACGGCTACATCGTCCAGCTCCCGCTCCCCGGGCACCTCGACACCCAGCGCGCGCTGGAGTCGATCGACCCGGACAAGGACGCCGACGGGCTGCACCCGGTCAACCTGGGCCGGCTCGTCCTCGGGTACGACGCGCCGCTGCCCTGCACCCCGCGCGGCATCGTGGAGCTGCTGCGCCGCCACGACGTGCCGCTGCGCGGCGCGAACGTGGCCGTCGTCGGCCGGGGCAACACGGTCGGCCGTCCGCTGGGCCTGCTGCTGACCCGGCGCAGCGAGAACGCCACCGTGACGCTCTGCCACACCGGCACGCTCGACCTCGCCGCGCACACCCGCGCCGCCGACGTCGTCATCGTCGCCGCCGGCGTACCGGGCCTGCTCACCGCCGACATGGTCAACCCGGGCGCGACAGTGGTCGACGTCGGCATCACGCGCGTGATCGGCGACGACGGCAAGGGCCGCTACACCGGCGACGTCGACCCGGAGGTCGCCGAGGTCGCCGGCAAGCTCGTGCCGATGCCCGGCGGCGTCGGTCCGATGACCCGGGCGATGCTGCTCACCAACGTGGTCGAACGGGCCGAGCGGGCGGGCTGACACCCACCCAGGTCATAACCGTCCGCCCCTGGCCCGATCGGTGCCAGGATGGCTGATACGGTCCGGAAAACCGACTGGGATCAGGGAGTGGGACGACCATGGGTAAGAAGGTCACTGTCGTCGGCGCCGGCTTCTACGGCTCGACCACCGCACAGCGCCTGGCCGAGTACGACGTCTTCGACACCGTCGTGATCACCGACATCGTGGAGGGCAAGCCGGCGGGTCTCGCGCTCGACCTCAACCAGTCCCGCGCGGTCGAGGGCTTCGAGACCAAGGTTGTCGGCGTCACCACCGGCCCGAACGGCGAGGGCTACGACGCCATCGAGGGCTCGGACGTGGTCGTCATCACCGCCGGCCTGCCGCGCAAGCCCGGCATGAGCCGGATGGACCTGCTGGAGACCAACGCCAAGATCGTCCGGCAGGTCTCCGAGAACGTCGCCAAGTACGCGCCGAACGCCGTCGTCATCGTGGTGTCCAACCCGCTCGACGAGATGACCGCGCTGGCCCAGCTCGCCACCCAGTTCCCGCGCAACCGGGTGCTCGGCCAGGCCGGCATGCTGGACACCGCCCGCTTCACCAACTTCGTCGCCGAGGCGCTGAGCGTACCGGTGAAGTCGGTACGGACCCTGACGCTCGGCTCGCACGGCGACACGATGGTCCCGGTGCCGTCCAAGAGCACCGTGAACGGCAAGCCGCTGCGTGACGTCATGCCGGCCGAGCAGATCGAGGAGCTGGTCGTCAAGACCCGCAACGGTGGCGCCGAGGTCGTCGCGCTGCTCAAGACCGGTTCGGCGTACTACGCCCCGTCCGCCGCCGCGGCCCGGATGGCGAAGGCAGTGGCCGAGGACTCCGGCGAGGTCATGCCGGTCTGCGCCTGGGTCGACGGCGAGTACGGCATCTCCGGCGTCTACCTGGGCGTCGAGGCCGAGATCGGCGCCGAGGGCGTGAAGCGGGT
>NZ_JAGPXV010000243.1:0-8110 GCF_018070405.1 Micromonospora sp. D75 | reverse complement strand
GGGTGTCTCCCCCCCCCCCCGCCGGCTCAGACGACGACCGAGACCATCCGGCCCTTCACCACGATCACCTTGCGCGGCTCCTTGCCGGCCAGGGTGCCGGCGACCGCCTCCAGCGCCGCCGCACGGACGGTCTCCTCGGAGGCGTCGGCGGGCACCTCGATCCGGCCCCGGACCTTGCCGTTGACCTGCACCGGGTAGGTGACCGACTCGGCCACCAGCAGGGCCGGGTCGGCGACCGGGAAGTCCGCGTACGCCAGCGAGTGCTCGTGACCCAGCTTGCGCCACAGCTCCTCCGCCATGTGCGGGGCGAACGGCGCGACCATCAGCACCAGCGGCTCGGCCACCTCACGCGGCGTCTCCGCCAGCCGGGTCAGGCCGTTGGTCAGCTCGATCAGCTTGGCGATGGCGGTGTTGAACCGGATGCCGTCCATGTCGGCGCGGACCCCGTCGATCGCCTTGTGCAGCAGCCGCCGGGTCGCCTCGTCGGCCGGCGCGTCGGTGACCCGCAGCTCACCGGTCTGCTCGTCGACGACGGTGCGCCAGACCCGCTGCAGGAACCGGTACGAGCCGACGACGGCCCGGGTCTCCCACGGGCGGGACACCTCCAGCGGGCCCATCGACATCTCGTACACCCGGAACGTGTCGGCGCCGTACGCCGCGCACATGTCGTCCGGGGTGACGACGTTCTTCAGCGACTTGCCCATCTTGCCGTACTCGCGCCGGACCTCGGTCTCGCCGTGGAACCAGCGGCCGTCGACCTCGACGACCTCCTCGGCGGGCACGTACGCGCCGCGCGGGTCGACGAACGCGTACGCCTGGATCATGCCCTGGTTGAACAGGCGGCGGAACGGCTCGAACGACGAGACGTGGCCCAGGTCGTACAGCACCTTGTGCCAGAAGCGCGCGTACAGCAGGTGCAGCACGGCGTGCTCGGCGCCGCCGACGTACAGGTCGGTGCCGCCGCAGTCACCCGGACGCTGCGGCCCCATCCAGTACGCCTCGTTCTCCGGGTCGGCGAAGCGCTGCGAGTCGGTCGGATCCAGGTAGCGCAGCTCGTACCAGCAGGAGCCGGCCCACTGCGGCATCACGTTGGTCTCGCGGGTGTAGCGCTTGGGCCCGTCACCCAGGTCCAGCTCGACCTCGACCCAGTCGCGACGCCGCGACAGCGGGGTCTCCGGGTTGCTGTCGGCGTCGTCGGCGTCGAACGTCTTCGGCGAGAAGTCCTCCACCTCGGGCAGCTCGACCGGCAGCATCGACTCGGGCAGCGCGATCGGCGCGCCGGTCTCGTCGTACACGATCGGGAACGGCTCGCCCCAGTAACGCTGCCGGGAGAACAGCCAGTCGCGCAGCCGCCAGGTGACCGCGCCGGCGCCGTGCCCGTTCGCCTCCAGCCACTCGATGATGCGCGCCTTGGCCTCGGTGACGCCCAGGCCGTCCAGGTCGATGCCGCGCTCCGGCGCGGCGCTGTTGATCGCCGGGCCGTCCCCGGTGTACGCCTTGCCGGCGAAGCCCTCCGGCGGCTGCACGGTCCGCACGATCGGCAGCTCGAAGACCTCGGCGAAGTCCCAGTCCCGCTCGTCCTGCGCGGGCACCGCCATGATCGCGCCGGTGCCGTACCCGGCCAGCACGTAGTCGGCGATGAAGATCGGGATCTGCCCGCCGGTCACCGGGTTGGTCGCGTAGGCGCCGACGAAGACGCCGGTCTTCTCCTTGCTGTCCGCCTGCCGCTCCATGTCCGTCTTGGCCGCGGCGGCCTTCCGGTACGCCTCGACGGCCTCACGCGGGCTCGCATGCCCACCGGTCCAGGCGTCCTTCGTCCCCTCCGGCCAGGCGGCCGGCGTCAGCACGTCGACCAGCTCGTGCTCGGGGGCCAGCACCATGTAGGTGGCGCCGAAGACGGTGTCCGGCCGGGTCGTGAACACCCGCACCGGCGCGGCGGCGGTCGGGAAGTCGATGTGCGCGCCGGTCGACCGGCCGATCCAGTTGCGCTGCTGCAGCTTGATCGGCTCCGGCCAGTCCAGTGTGTCCAGGTCCTCCAGCAGCCGGTCCCCGTACGCGGTGATCCGCATCATCCACTGCTTCAGGTTGCGCTTGAAGACCGGGAAGTTGCCGCGCTCGGAGCGGCCGTCGGCGGTGACTTCCTCGTTGGCCAGCACGGTGCCCAGGCCCGGGCACCAGTTGACCGGCGCCTCCGAGACGTACGCCAGGCGGTGGTCGTCCACGACGCGCCGCCGCTCCCCCACGGACAGCTCGGCCCACGGCCGCCCGTCCGGGGTGGCGCGGGTGCCGCCCTCGAACTCGGCGATCAGCTCGGCGATCGGCCGGGCCTTGCGTGCGTCCGTGTCGTACCAGGAGTTGAAGACCTGCAGGAAGATCCACTGCGTCCAGCGGTAGAAGTCGGTGTCGATGGTCGCCACCGACCGCCGCTCGTCGTGGCCCAGCCCCAGCCGGCGCAGCTGCGCCCGGTACCGCTCGATGTTCGCCTCGGTGGTGGTCCGGGGGTGGGTGCCGGTCTGCACCGCGTACTGCTCGGCGGGCAGGCCGAACGCGTCGAAGCCCATCGCGTGCAGCACGTTGCGCCCGGCCATCCGCTGGTAGCGGGCGTAGCAGTCGGTGCCGATGTAGCCCAGCGGGTGGCCGACGTGCAGGCCGGCGCCGGAGGGGTACGGGAACATGTCCAGCACGTACAGCTTCTCGGCGCCCGCGCGCGGATGACCCGGGTCGGCCAGCGGGCCGGTCGGGTTCGGCGCGTGGAAGGTGCCGTCCCGCTCCCAGGTGTCCTGCCAGCGGTGTTCGATCTCGTCGGCCAGTGCGGCGGTGTACCGGAACGGGGGAATGTCGGTCGCCGGTGCGGCTGCCTCACTCATGGCGTCTCCTCGGCGCGGATCGGGCGATTCGAAAAAATTGTGGGCGGTCTGCTGCGGGCACAAAAAAGCCCCTCGCGCAGGAGGGGCGGCCGTGCTGTCGCGCGTTCAGCGCATCAACACGGCTCGGTAAGAAGCAGGAAGAACCCGGCCATGCAGGCAGTGTACCTCGCAGCCCTCGGCGGCGGCGCGCCCGTTCCGCCCGGAGCGGCCGGTCCCCCGGTCCGGCGAATATTCCGGGCGTAACCGACCGACCACCTGCGGGAGTCGGCAGTAACGACAAACATGGTTAGCCTGAGAGGCCAGTGAGATTACTGCGGCAGACGTGGCTCGGCGTCGCGAACCCAACGGCGGGTCCAGGTGCTCTATAAAGAGCTGCCGTCCAGGCGACGAGGAGGAGGCCCGTGACACAACAGACCTGGGACGAGGTGGGCGGTCTGCTGCCGCACGACGAGTTCCGCGCCGCCAGCGAGGCCATCGTGGCCAACATCGAGCAGGTCATCGAGGGCAAGACCGCCACCGTCCGGCTCGCCCTGGCGGTGCTGCTGGCCGAGGGCCACCTGCTCATCGAGGACGTGCCCGGCGTCGGCAAGACCAAGCTCGCCAAGGCGATGGCCCGGTCCATCGACTGCTCGGTCCGGCGGATCCAGTTCACCCCCGACCTGCTTCCCAGCGACGTCACCGGCGTGAGCGTCTACAACCAGGAGACGCACGACTTCGAGTTCCGCCCCGGCGCGGTCTTCGCCAACCTGGTGGTCGGCGACGAGATCAACCGGGCCTCGCCGAAGACCCAGTCGGCGCTGCTGGAGTGCATGGAGGAGCGCCAGGTCACCGTCGACGGCGTCACCTACCAGTTGCAGACGCCGTTCATGGTGATCGCGACGCAGAACCCGATCGAGATGGAGGGCACGTACCCGCTGCCCGAGGCGCAGCGCGACCGGTTCACCGCCCGCATCGCCATGGGCTACCCGGACCCGCGCGCCGAGCTGGCCATGCTCGACGGGCACGGCGCCACCGACCCGCTGTCGGGGCTGCGGCCGGTCTCCGACGCGGCCACCGTGCGCCGGCTGATCGGTCACGTCCGGCAGGTGCACGTCGCCGACGCGGTCAAGCAGTACGCGATCGACCTGGTCACCGCCACCCGGGAGGCGCCGGACCTGCGCCTGGGCGCGTCCCCGCGGGCCACGCTCCAGCTGCTGCGCACCGCCCGCGCGGTGGCCGCCCTGGAGGGCCGCGACTACGTGCTGCCGGACGACCTCCAGGTCCTCGCGGTGCCGGTGCTGGCGCACCGGATCATCCCGACCGCCGACGCCCAGCTGGCCCGGCGCACCACCGACGCGATCGTCTCCGAGCTGGTGCACCGCCTGCCGCTCCCGCACGACCGGCAGCGTTCGCCGTACGACACCCGCCCCGGCGGCGGCAACAACGGCCGCGGGCCGTACGAGCCGCGGAGGCCGTGACGTGCGCGACGGCCTGCGTGGGCTGACCACCCGCGGCCGCTCCTTCCTGGCGGCCGCGGTGGCCGCGGCGATCTCCGCCGGCATCCTGGGCGAGAAGGACCTGCTCCGGGTGGCGGTCCTGCTCGCCGTCCTGCCGCTGCTGGCCGCCGCGTACGTCGGGCGCAGCCGGTACAAGCTGGCCTGCAACAGGTCGCTGGAGCCGCACCGGGTGCCGGTCGGGGCCAGCTCCCGCGTGGTGCTGCGGTTGCAGAACCTGTCCCGGCTGCCCACCGGCACGCTGCTGCTGGAGGACCGCCTGCCGTACGCGCTGGGCAGCCGCCCCCGGGTGGTGCTGGAGCGGCTCGGCGCGCACCAGGCCAGCTCCGTGGCGTACACCGTCCGGGCGGACGTGCGCGGCCGCTACGAGGTGGGCCCGCTGGTGATCCGGCTGACCGACCCGTTCGGGTTGTGCGAGCTGACCCGCTCGTTCCCCAGCACCGACCACCTCACGGTGATCCCGCAGGTCACTCCGTTGCCGTCGGTGCGGCTCCCCGGTGAGTACGCCGGCAGCGGCGACAGCCGGGCCCGCTCGGTAGCGGTGCACGGCGAGGACGACGCCGCCACCCGGGAGTACCGGATGGGCGACGACCTGCGTCGCGTGCACTGGAAGTCGACCGCCCGCACCGGCGAGCTGATGGTGCGCCGCGAGGAGCAGCCGTGGGAGAGCCGCGCCACCGTCGTGCTGGACACGCGCGCCGCCGGGCACCGGGGCGAGGGGCCGACGGCGAGCTTCGAGTGGGCGGTCTCGGCGGCCGCCAGCATCGCCGTGCACCTGCGCCAGGCCGGCTACAAGCTGCGCCTGGTCACCGGCAACGGCGCCGACGTCGCGGCGACCGAGGCCGGCGGTGAGGGCCTGCTCCTGGACCAGCTCGCCGACGTGCACCTGGACCGGCGCGGCGAGATCACCACGCTGGTGCAGCAGGTCCGGCAGCGGGCCGACGGCGGTCTGATCATCGCGTTGCTCGGCACGCTCGGCGCCGCCGAGGCGGAGCTGCTGGCCGGTTTGCGCGGCAACGGCGCGACCTGTGTGGCGTTCCTGCTCGACAGCAACACCTGGCTGAACCTGCCGCCGAAGGCCCGCACCGAGGCGGAACGGGCGCACGGCGCCGCCGCGCTCGCGCTGCTGCAGAGCGGCTGGCGGGTCATCGGGGTGGAGCACGGCAGCCGTCTGCCGGTGCTGTGGCCGCAGGCCGGGCGCGGATCGCAGGGATTCGCGCTGCGGGCGGCCCTGGCCGAGACGGTCGCCGGAGGCATGCGATGACCGGAAGGAAGCTCCCGTGACCCCCCATCGCAACATCGGGTTCGTCGCCGCGGCGGCGACCCTGCTGGCGGCGGCCCCGCTGTCGGCGATCTTCGAACGCTGGACGTGGCTGATCCAGGCCACCATCGTGGTCGCCGTGGTGGCCGGCTCGGCCGCGTTGAGCCGGCTGGCCCGGGCGCCGCTGTGGGGCCAGGTTCTGGCGATGCTCGCCGGCCTGACCCTGGGCCTGACGTGGATCTTCCCGAGCGGCGCCGAGCTGCTCGCGTTCATCCCGGCCCCGGGCACGTTCGCCCACTTCGGCGAGCTGACGCAGGCGTCGCTGGAGGACATGCGCTCGTACGGCGTGAAGGTGCCCGACGTCGACTCGCTGCTGTTCCTCGCGGTGCTCGGCATCGGCGCGGTCGCCGTGGTGGTGGACGTCCTCTCGGTCGGGCTGCGCCGGCCGGCGCTGGCCGGCCTGCCGATGCTCGCCATCTACTCGGTGCCGGTGGCGGTCTACCTGGACAGCGTCCCCGCCACCCCGTTCGTGGTGGGCGCCGCCGGCTACCTGTGGCTGCTGGTCACCGACAACGTCGACCGGGTACGCCGGTTCGGCCGCCGGTTCACCGGTGAGGGACGCGACGTCGACGTCTGGGAGGCGTCGCCGCTGGCCGCGGCGGGCCGCCGGCTGGCAGTGGTCGGCGTGGCGGTGGCGGTGGCGCTGCCGCTGGCCGTGCCCGGGATGACCGGCGGGCTGATGAACAACGTCGGCGCCGGGCCCGGTGAGGGCAACGGCCGGCCCGGCCAGGGGGGCAGCCCGGGCCGGATCGACCTGTTCGCAGCGCTCAGCGGCCAGCTCAACCAGAGCCAGGAAACCGAGCTGGTGAAGGTCAGCACCAACGAGCCGAGCCCGTTCTACCTGCGCCTCGGCGTGGTCGACGACCTGCGGCCGAGCGGCTTCCAGGCGCGCGTGCCCACCGGGCGGCCGGTCACCCGCGGCCTGCCCGACCCGAGCGAGCGCACCCCGCGTGGCGTCGAGCGGCAGCGCTACAAGGCCACCGTCGAGGTGTCGAAGAACCTGAACATGCCGCTGCTGCCGGTCTACGCCGATCCGGTGAAGGCGGACGACCTCAACGGCAACTGGCTGTACGACTCGAGCCAGCAGATAGTCTTCTCCAACCGGGAGAACGCCCGCGGCAAGAGCTACTCGTTCGAGTACGTGCGCTCGACGTTCAGCCCGGCGGCGCTGCGCGCCGCCCCGTCCCTGCCCGCGGACAGCCCGGTGAAGCGCCAGCAGACCGAGCGGCCGTCGGTCCCGGAGGTCGAGGATCTCGTCGACGAGCTGGTGAGGGGCAAGTCGAACGACTACGACAAGGTCCGCGCGATCTACGAGTACTTCTCCGTGGAGAACGGCTTCACCTACTCGCTGTCCACCCGCGACGGCAGCAGCGGGCAGGACATCACCGACTTCCTCGCCACCAAGGTCGGCTACTGCCAGCAGTACGCGGCGGCGATGGCCTGGCTGGTCCGGGCCGCCGGCATTCCGGCCCGGGTGGCTGTCGGCTTCACCAACGGCAGCAAGTCCGACGGCGGCACGTACGTGCTGACCAACCGCAACCTGCACGCCTGGACCGAGGTCAACTTCGGCAACGGGATCGGCTGGGTGCCGTTCGACGCCACCCCGGCGGCGAGCGTGCAGGGCTCGGTCCGCTCCGCCTGGGCGCCGGACACCGACGCCCCCGAGGAGGTCACCCCGTCGCCCGGCAGCACCGTCGCTCCCGGCGCCGCCGACCCGTCGGCCGGCCCGAACGAGGCGGACCGGCTCGACAAGGACACCGACCAGGGCCTGTCCCTGGGCGGAGGTGACCCGGCCGAGCAGAACCGGGTGTGGCCGTGGTGGCTGGCCGCGGCGCTGGCGCTGCTGGCGCTGTTCGCCGTACCGGGCCTGCGCCGCTCCACCCTGCGCCGCCGCCGGCGCGTCCGGGTCCGGGCGCCCTCGGCCACCGCGCTCGCGGTGCCGGGCCAGCGGGGCGAGGCACGGGAGGTCGTCGTCGGCGTGGACGCCGAGTCCGCCCGCGCCGACGCGCACGCCGCCTGGGACGAGCTGCTCGACACGCTCGTCGACTTCCACGTCCGGGTGGACCGCACGGAGACCCCCCGCGCGACCGCCGAGCGGCTGGCCCGGGAGGCGCTCACCGAGAACGGCGACGCCGCGACCGGGGTACGGCTGCTGGGCCGGGCCGAGGAGCGGGCCCGGTACGCGCGGGACCCGCTCGCCGGCGCGGAGTTGCAACCGGCGCTGCGGACGGTCCGGGGCGCGCTCGCGGCCGGGGCCGACCGCCGCACCCGGCTGCTGGCCGCGCTGCTGCCCCCGTCGGTGATCCAGCGTTGGCGGACCGCCCTGGCCGAGCAGTCGGCCCGGATCGTCACCACGAGCGGGCAGGCCCGGACGCAGATGCTGCGCTGGAGCCCACGCCGCCTGTTGGCGGGCCGCACGGCCCGCTGAC
>NZ_JAGPXV010000242.1:0-8120 GCF_018070405.1 Micromonospora sp. D75 | reverse complement strand
ACGTCACACGGTCAGTGCGGCAGCTCGGCCACGACCAGGCCGGCCCGCGCCTTCGGGGTGAACCAGGTGCTCTTGCGGGGCATCTTCTCCCGGGCCAGGTTCACCGCGACGAAGTCGTCGACGGTCACCGGCGCGACGAGCACCGCCAGCTCGGCCCGGCCGGCGTCGACCTCACCGACGAGCCAGCTTGCCGGATAGTCGCCGCCCACGTACGTGATCCGCTTGTCGCCCGGGTCGAGGCCCAGCGCGTCGCGCAGCAGCAGGCGCTCGACGAGCGCGTGGTCGAGGTTCTCCAGCCGGCCCGCGCCGACGTGCGGCAGCGTCACCGCGTACCCCCGGCCGCCGAGGTAGAGGCGCACGACGCCGCCGGTGGCCGGCACGTCGACCGGCCCGTCCACCGGGGTGATCTCCGCGCCCGCCGCGCGCAGCCGGTCGAGCAGCTCCTCCGGCGTGGTGGTCAGCTCGCTGACCAGCCGGTTGTAGGGTTGGATCGCGACCGACGCGGGCGTGGTGACCACCGCGAGGAAGCGCGGGAACCCGCCGGTCTGCGCGGCCAGGCTGCGGTGGTTGCCGTCCGCGACCACCAGCTCCCCGCCGCCCGCGAGCGTGGTCAGCTCGTCCTGCGCCGGGCCCGGGCCGAGCAGCCAGATGGCGTGCGTGCGACCGGACTGGTCGACGTCGGTCGCGGCGGGGGCCCCGGCCGCCTCGGTCGCCGCCGCGAGCGCGGCGTGCAGCTCGTCGCCCCTACCGGTCTGGAGCAGGAGTACGGGCGAGAGCAGGTGACCGAGCGCCTCGGCCAGCGCGACGCGCTCGCGCACCTTGGCGATGAACACGTCCTCGTTGCGGATCACCAGCCCTGGCTCGTCGGCGCGGGTGGAGATCTGGTCGGTGTCGACCATCGCCCACAGCCCGTACGCGCTCTCCTCGCCCGGCGCGCTGATCCGGTAGAGCACCACCACCTGCTCGGCCGGCGTGTAGCTGCCGTCCGCCTTCGCCTCGGCCAGGCGCGCCACCGCGTCCGGCAGCGCGTCGAGGAACGACTTCCCGAGGCTGCCCGGCGCCCGGTGGGGCATCTCGATGCCCAGCGCGCTGTGCGGATTCGCTTCGACGATGGAGGTGATCTCCGCGTCGTCGGCGAACTCGTCGTAGTTCTGCGCGCCGGTGCCGCCAGTGGTGATCCAGGCCCGGTTGATCGGATGCACGACCGTCATGTCCGCTGACGCTACCCGGGCCCCGATCGCCCCCGCCGCCGGACTCACCCCCTTACCACCAGGTGAAAGGAAGGGCCCCCTGTTAACGCCTCCGGTAGAGGAAGGGCCCCTTCTTAACACCGGGAGGGCGGCTCAGGCGGTGGGGTTACGGTGCCGGCCCGGAACCGGACGGCGAGCCGGGGCGGCGGGGCGGGAGCCGGCGTTGAGGCGTACCGTCGTCGCGCCCGCGGCGGCGCCGGTACGCGACGGCGCCCGCCCGGGCCGGACGGTCTCGGCCGGCGGCGTCATCCGCGACGTGGCCACCACCCGGGCCACGCCGACCACGATCGGCGGGGCCAGCAGGTCGGCCACCTCGGCCGGGCCGGCCGGCCAGTCGCTCTCGGTCACCGACCAGTACGTCGCACCGGAGTCCTCGGTCGCCGGCTGCGGCGCGTCGTCGGACATGCGGCGGTGCTTAGCCATGGGAACGCCTCCAGGAGCTGCCGTGGTGCGGCCCCGCGTGGGCCGTCGGCTGGGACATCCGGTGAAACGAGCCCCGCACCGGCCCGGTGACGGGCGGGTGCGGGGCTCGGGGCGCGCTGCGGGTGTTAACAAGGGGCCCTTCCGCTACCGGAGGCGTTAAGAAGGGGCCCTTCCTTACCCCTCAGTCGAAGATGGGGCCCTGCTCGCGGGTGCGCTTCAGCTCGTAGAACCCGGGGGTGGCGGAGACCAGCAGCACACCGTCCCAGAGCCGGCCGGCCGCCTCGCCCTTGGGCGCCGGGGTGATCACCGGGCCGAAGAAGGCGACCTGCCCGCCGTCCGGGCCCGGCGCGTGGATCACCGGCGTGCCCACCTCGGTGCCGACCGGCCGCATGCCCGCCTCGTGGCTGGCCCGCAGCGCGTCGTCGTACTGGGTGGACTCGGCGGCGTCGGCGAGCGCCGGGTCCAGACCGACGTCGGTGAGCGCGCCGACCAGCATGTCGCGGCCCAGTTCCTCCTTGCCGAGGTGGATCCGGGTGCCCATCGCGGTGTAGAGCTTCGCCAGCGTCTCGGCGCCGTGCGCCTGCTCGACGGCGATGCACACCCGCACCGGACCCCAGCCCTTGACCATCAGGTCCTGGTACTCCTCCGGCAGGTCCCGGCCCTCGTTGAGCACGGACAGGCTCATCACATGGAACCGGATGTCCACGTCCCGGACCTGCTCGACCTCGAGCAGCCAGCGGGAGGTGATCCAGGCCCACGGGCACAGCGGGTCGAACCACATGTCCGCGGTGACACGTTCGGTCACGGTGTCATCCCTTCACGACAATGTCGCGCCGGGGATCCGGCGCGGTCACTCCCGATCCTCCACCCACGGCCGTATCGACCGGTACCGGAATGAGAGCGTGACCTCGACCACCGGGAGCGGTCCGTGCATGGAAGACTCGGTTCTCAGCGGGCCGTCACGAGCGGGCCGGGAAAGACCGGTGCCGCGGGGCGCGGCGAGACGAGTGGGATGGAGACGAACAGTGCCGGGAGTGCGCAACCTGACCCAGGTCGAGGCGACCGAGCGGGCCCGCCTGCTCGAGGTGACCGGGTACGACATCAGCCTTGACCTGTCGACCGCGGTGCAGCCCACCGGTCGCACGTTCCGCTCGGTGACCGAGGTCCGGTTCCGCTGCGCCGAGCCGGGGGCCACCACCTTCATCGAGGCGGCCGCCGAGTCGGTGCGTTCCGCCACGCTCAACGGCGAGCCGGTCGACCTGTCCGGCTGGTCCGCCGAGAAGGGCCTCACGCTGACCGGCCTGGCCGCCGAGAACGTGCTCGTGGTCGACGCCGACTTCGGCTACTCGAACAGCGGGCAGGGCCTGCACCGCACCGTCGACCCGGTGGACGGCGAGACCTACCTGTACAGCCAGTTCGAGACCGCCGACGCGCAGAAGGTCTACGCCTGCTTCGACCAGCCCGACCTGAAGAGCGTCTACACCTGGCACGCCACGGTGCCGGACCACTGGCGGGTCGTGTCGAACATGCCGGTGGCCCGCGAGGAGGCGGCCGGTGAGGGGCTGAAGACCGTGCACTTCGCGCTCTCGGAGCGGATGAGCACCTACATCACCGCGCTCTGCGCCGGGCCGTACCACGAGGTGCGCCGCAGCCACGACGGCATCGACATGGGCTACTTCTGCCGGGCCAGCATGGCCCCGCACATGGACGCCGACGACCTGCACCTGATCACCACGCAGGGCTTCGACTTCTTCCAGGAGAAGTTCGGCGTGCGTTACCCGCTGCCCAAGTACGACCAGCTCTGGGTGCCGGACTTCAACGCCGGCGCGATGGAGAACTTCGGCTGCGTCACGCACGCCGAGTCGCACTACATCTTCCGCTCGCAGGTCACCGACTTCGAGTACGAGCAGCGCGCCAACACGATCCTGCACGAGCTGGCGCACATGTGGTTCGGTGACCTGGTCACCATGCGCTGGTGGAACGACCTGTGGCTGAACGAGTCGTTCGCCGAGTGGGCCAGCCACTGGTGCAACACGCACGCCACCCGCTTCACCGACGCCTGGACCACGTTCCTGTCGATCCGCAAGAACTGGGGTTACCGGCAGGACCAGCTCTCCTCCACCCACCCGGTCTACTGCGAGATGCCGGACCTGGAGGCGGTCGAGGTCAACTTCGACGGCATCACGTACGCCAAGGGCGCGAGCGTGCTCAAGCAGCTCGTCGCGTACGTGGGCGAGGAGCCGTTCCTGGCCGGCCTGCGCGCCTACTTCGGCAAGTACGCGTGGGGCAACGCCACCTTCGACGACCTGCTGTCCGAGCTGGAGACGGCCTCGGGCCGGGAGCTGCGCAAGTTCGCCGCCCAGTGGCTGGAGACCGCGCAGGTCAACACGTTGCGCCCGGAGGTGACCATCGGCGCCGACGGCACGTACGAGCGGGTGGTGGTCCGGCAGGAGGCGCCGTCGGGCTACCCGACGCTGCGTACCCACCGCATCGGCGTGGGCCTGTACGACCTGACCGACGGCCGGCTGGTGCGCCGGGAGCTGATCGAGACGGACGTGACCGGCGAGCTGACCGAGCTGTCCGAGCTGCACGGCAAGCCCGCCGCGGACGTGCTGCTGCTCAACGACGAGGACCTCACGTACGCCAAGCTGCGGCTGGACGAGCGGTCGATGGCCACCGTGGTGCAGCACATCGCCGGCTTCGACTCGTCGCTGGCCCGGGCGCTGTGCTGGACGGCCGCCTGGGACATGACCCGCGACGCCGAGCTGTCGGCCCGCGACTACGTGGCGCTGGTGCTGGCCGGGCTGACCGCCGAGACGGACATCAACCTGGTCACGGCCACGCTGCGGCAGGCGAACACCGCGCTCACCTTCTACGCCGACCCGGAGTGGGCGCCGACCGGCTGGGCGGACCTGGCCCGTACCGCCCGGACCGCGCTGGCCGCCGCCGAGCCGGGCAGCGGTTTCCAGCTCGCCTGGGCCCGCGCGTACGCCTCGTCGGCCCGCTCCGGCGAGGACCTGGCGACGCTGCGCGGCTGGCTGGACGGCAACGGGGTGCCGGAGGGGCTGACCGTCGACACCGAGCTGCGCTGGACCGTGCTGCAGTCGCTCGTGGCCAACGGCGCGGCCGGTGCCGCCGACGTGGACGCGGAACTGGCCGCCGACCGTACCGCCAGCGGCGAGCGGGAGGCCGCGTACGCGCACGCGCTGGTGCCGACCGAGGAGAACAAGGCGGCGGTGTGGGCGCTGCTCACCGGCCCGGACGCGCTGCCCAACTGGCGCAACCGGGCGCTGCTGCAGGGCTTCACCCACGCGGCGCAGGTCGAGCTGACCGCGCCGTACCGGGAGCGGTACTTCGCCACCGTGGACCAGGTGTGGGCGCAGCGTGACAGCGAGCCGGCGCAGGAGTTCGTCCAGCTCGCCTACCCGGCGCACCTGGTCGAGGAGGACACGGTCGCGGCCACCGACGCGTGGCTGGCCCAGGACGGGCGGCCGGCGTCGCTGCGGCGGCTGGTGGCCGAGGGTCGCGACGGCGTGGTCCGCGCGCTGAGGGCCCGCGAGCGGGACGCCCGCAGCGCCTGAAAGCAGGGGCGCGGCGGCCGGGGGCCGGCGTGGGTGGGAGCCCGCGCCGACCCCCGGCCGTTATCGTGTGCGGAGGAGGTGGACGTGATGGCACAACCGACCCACGAGTGGCGCCCGCCGGAGCGGCCGTGGCAGGAGCAGGACCTGTCCGACCTCCCCGAGGACGGAAGCCGCTACGAGATCATCGACGGGAGCCTGCACGTGACCCCACCCCCCGGGTACGGGCACCAACTTCTGGCCGACGAGATCCGATCGGCGCTCCAGGCCACTGCGCCGACCGGTTGGTGGGTCATTCGGGAGGCCGGACTCCGGGCACCTGTCGCCAATCTCATTCCGGACATCTCCGTGCTGAAGCCGAGCGCTCCCCCGGACGGCTTGTGGACGCACCCCTCGGATGTCGCGCTCGTCGTCGAGATCGAGTCACCCAGCAGCCGCCGGTATGACCGGCTGATCAAGCCTCCGCTCTATGCCGAGGCCGGCATCCCGCACTACTGGCGGGTGGAGCGAGGCGACTTCGGCCCGGTGATCTACCGCTACCAACTGGTCAAGGGTGTCCACTACAACCTGATGGGTACGGTCGGGCCGGATGACGCCGCCCAGCTCGACGAGCCGTGGCCCATGCGCCTGGATCCTTCTGCCTGGCCCCGCTGAGACGACGAGAAAGCCCGGCCCGCGCGGTGCGCGGGCCGGGCTTCGTCGTGTGCGGGGCGGCTCAGCCCTTGCCGGCGTGGCTGGCGAGCTGGTCGAGGCCCTGGATGATGCCGCCGGCCAGGTCGCCGCCGCCGAAGGCGGCCACCATGGAGAGCGCGGCCAGCTTCGCGTACGTGTCCGGGATGCGCTTGCGCGCGTACCGGCCGGTGACGACCTCCAGCTGCCGCTGGTTGGGCGACACCGCGATCAGCACCGAGCGGTCGGGCTCGGCGAGCTGGCGGTGCAGCCGCTCGGCGTGCTCCCGGATCGGCTCGTCCAGCCCGCCGACGTAGACCGAGAAGACCAGGCCGGTGCCCTGGTCGGCGAGGCGCAGCGCCTCGTCGATGCGGAGCAGCTGACGGGTCGAGAACGGTCCGTCCAGCACGTCGGGCGGAGTGTCCGTCCCCGTCGTGGGCCGCGCTTCACCAACGGTCACTTGCGCCTCCGGTTCCACCGGCCGGCGCCTCCCGGCCGGCCTGCTCCTGCTTGCGGCTGGTCAACGCCGGCGCCTGCGCTCCGGCGGACAGCGCCGTGCCGGCCGAGTCGGCCAGCTGCTCCGGACGGCTCAGGAACCAGACCGGAGTGAAGTCGAAGGGCCGGCCCGGCCGGTAGCGCTTGGCGCCGCCACCGTTGCCACGGCTGCCCCCGACGGCCGCCAGGCCGGCGATCAGCAGCACCGCGGCGGCCGGGATGCCGACGAAGACCACCAACGTCTCGGTAACAGACAATCCCAACGCCCCCAGGCGGAAAGAGAGACCAGGAATGATTCGGGTCGGGTGACCGGTCAGGACCGGCCGCGCCGCACCTCACTTGTGATGTTCACGTTAGCGGAGTCGGTGGCCAGCCAGATTGCGGGGTGCTGATCCCATCCGCCACTCGAGTGCTCAAGCTGCGCGGCAGTGGCGACCAATGTCGCGTCGTCGCCGTACCGGCCGGTGAGCAGCACCCCGACCGGCAGGCCGTCGGGGGTGCGTCCGACCGGCAGGGAAACGGACGGATCGCCGGTGACGTTGAAGACCGCGCAGTACGGCGAGAAGCGCCGCTGCCTGTCGAAATCCTCTGCCGGTTCGAGGGCGGCGAGCGCGCCGACCGGCATCCGCGGGGCCGCGAGCGTCGGGCAGAGCAGCAGGTCACAACCGGCGGTACGGCGTACGCCGAGGCGTACCTGCGCCTGCAGCTCGCCGAGCGCGGCCATCAGCGTGGGGACGCCGAGGGCCGCGCCGCGCTCCCGCAGGTACCGGGTCAGCGGCAGCAGCTCGCCTTCCCGGTCGGGCGGGACCGGTGTGACCGCCAGCGCGTACCAGAGGGTCTCGAACAGCGGCCACGCCTCGGGGCCGAGCGGCGCGGGGACGTCGACCACCTCGTGCCCGGCGTCGGTGAGCAGCGCGGCGGCCCGGTCGACGGCGTCGACGCAGTCGGGGTGGACCGGCTCGTCGGCGAGCATCGGCGTGGTGAAGCGGCCGACGCGCAGCCGACCGGGGCCGGTGGCGCGGGCGGAGCGGGCGACGCCGAGGTAGCCGCCGGCGGGCGCGGCCGGCGGCAGGTACGGCTCGCCGGGCACGGGTCGCGCCAGCACGTCGAGCAGCGCGGCCACGTCGGCGACGGTGCGGCCGATCGGCCCGTTCACCGGCAGCCCGAAGCCACCGAAGCCGAGTGGCCCGCCGGAGACCATGCCCCGGCTGGGTTTGTAGCCGATCAGGCCGCAGAGCGCGGCCGGGATGCGCAGCGAGCCGCCGCCGTCGGAGCCCTGGGCCACCGGCACCAGTCCGGCGGCCACCGCTGCGGCCGCCCCGCCGCTGGACCCGCCCGCTGTGCCCGCGAGGTCCCACGGGTTGCGGGCCGGCGGCGCCACCAGCCCCTCGGAGTACAGCGAGCAGCCCAGCTCGGAGGTGGTGGTCTTGCCGACGCTGACCAGGCCGGCGTCGGTCATGAGGCGGACCACGTCGGCGTCGACCGGCGGGACGAAGTCGGCGAAGGCGGCCGAGCCGAAGGTGGTGCGTACCCCGGCGGTGAGGGTCAGGTCCTTGATCGCGGTCGGCACGCCGTGCAGGGGATGCCGGTCCGCCGCCGGGACCGCGTCGGCCGCGCGGGCCGCCGCCCGCGCGTGTTCGGCGGTGACGGTGACGAACGCGCCGACGGTGTCGCCGAGCGCCTCGACCCGGCGCAGGTGGTGCTC
>NZ_JAGPXV010000241.1:0-8154 GCF_018070405.1 Micromonospora sp. D75 | reverse complement strand
TCACATCCAGCTGGCCTGCGAAGGTGTCCAACTCCTCCTCCGTGACGGCGAGCCGCGACAGTCGCGCGAGGTGCGCGACCTCCTCGCGGGAGATGGCGGCCATCGGGTGCCCCCTTCGTGGCTGTCCTGAGACGTCTGCGGTGGGCCGGCCGCGCGTACGGGATGACGCGCGGTGACCGGAGCGAGTCTATTGTCCCGCCGTCACGACGACGCCTTCGCCTCCCCCTCCGGCGCCGCTCCGCTGCGGCTCCCGGCCTCCACCGGGCGCACCGGACGGTAGCGCGACAACCAGGCCACCAGGTCCTCGGCCGGCATCGGCCGGGCGTGGAACCAGCCCTGCGCCACGTCGCATCCGGCGGCGTGCAGCAGCCGCCAGGTGCGCTCGTCCTCCACGCCCTCGGCCACCACCCGCAGCCCGAGCGCGCCGGCCAGCTCGATCATCGAGCGGACGATCGCCGCGTCGTCCGGGTCGTCGGCCATCCCGAGGACGAACGAGCGGTCCACCTTCACCTCGGACAGCGGCAGCCGGCGCAGGTGTTGCAGCGACGAGTAGCCGGTGCCGAAGTCGTCCAGCGCGATGCCGACGCCGATGCGGTGCAACTGGGTGATGCTGGCGAGCACCCGCCGGGGGTCGGCCATCAGCGCGCCCTCGGTGATCTCCACCTGGAGCCGCTCCGGCGGCACCCCGTACCGGGCCAGCCGGTCGGCGATCTGGTCGGCGATCTCGCCGGTGTGCAGGTCACGGACGCTGACGTTGAGCGCGGCCCGCAGCGTGAGCCCGGCCGCCGACCACTTGGCCAGCTGCTCCACCACGTCGTCCACCACGCGGCGGGTGAGCAGTCGCATCACCGCGCTCTGCTCGGCGACCTGGATCAGCTCGCCCGGGTCGACCATGCCCCGGCGCGGGTGCCGCCACCGCAGCAGCGCCTCGACGCCCACCACCTCGCCGGTCGCGATCGCGATCTGCGGCTGGTAGTACATGGTGATCTCGCCCGGGTGCCCGGACTGGTCCTCCGGCTCGGCGCTCCCGTCGGCGGTCGGCCCGATGACGCCGGGCGCGCCGGTGCTCACCGCGGCCTGCGCGTCGTGCCCGGTGTCGGTCTCGTGCGCGGCCTCCGTGTCGCGCCCGGTGCCGGTCTCCGCCGCGTCGGCGTCCCCGCCACCGACCACTGGCGTCGCCACCACCGCTCCGGCCGCGCCGGCGCGCGCGGCCCGGCTGCGGATCGGGTCGGCGCCGGTGAGGATCCGCTCGATCAGGTCATCGTCGTGCCGTTCCCCGGCGCGGTCCCGGCGACGCCGCAGCCACCGGTTCGGCCCGTCGCCGGAGCGTCCGCCGCCCCGGCCGTCGTCGCGCGCCGGACGCTGGTTGCGCGACGGCCGCTCGGCCCGGGCCGGTCGCGGCGCCGACAGCGCCGGCGTCAGTGCCGCGCCGTCACCCCCGCGTACGCCCACCGTCTCCCCGCCCTGCGCGGACGGGCCCGACTCCAGCACCCGGCGCAGGTCGGCCAGGAGGCTCAGCCGCTCGGCCGAGTTGTGGTCGGACTCCGGCGCGTACACCGCCACCGTGTCGTTGCGATGCTTCGCGTCGTACATGGCCACGTCGGCGTGGCGCATCAGCGTGGCGAAGTCCTCGCCGTGGTCCGGGTAGAGCGCGATGCCGATCGAACCGCCCACGTCCAGCGGCAACCCGTCCAGCGGCACCGGCTCGGCGAGCGCGGCGACCACCCGGTCGGCCCGCTCGCGGGCCTGGTCGATGTCGGTGAGCCGGGGTACGACTATGGCGAACTCGTCACCGCCCAGTCGCGCCACCATGTCACCGGCGCCGACCACGCCCATCAGCCGGGCGCTCACCTCGACCAGCAGACGGTCCCCCACCGCGTGCCCGAGCGCGTCGTTGACGTGCTTGAACCGGTCGAGGTCGAGCAGCAGCAGCGCCAGGTGCGCGTCCGGCGCGCCCCGGGCGGCCCGCTCGCCGTGCAGGTGCACCTGCTCGGCCACCTCGGTGAGCAGCGCCTTGCGGTTGGGCAGCCCGGTGAGCGGGTCCACGTCGGCGAGCTGTTCCCGTTCCTCGGACAGCCGGGCCATCCGGTAGACGGCGAACAGCGGCACCAGCACCAGCGGGATCAGCGCCGCGCTGGCCCGGGCGGCGGCCACCAGCACCGGCGCGAGCAGCAGCAGCGAACCGGTGGACAGCAGCTCGTACGCCAGCCCGCTGCGCACGCTGGGCCACCACCGGTCGCCGAACCGCAGCCGCACGGCCGAGCTGACCAGCCCGTAGTTGACCACGAACCAGGCGAGCGTCGCGCCGCCCACCGCCGCCACGTCGGTCCAGTGCAGCCGGCCGTCGCCGAACAGCTCGCCCGGACCGAGCCGGCTGGCCGCGTACGCGGCGGCGAGCGCGCACGCGTACTGCGCGGCGTTGAAGCCGGTACGCCAGGGCGCGTACCCGAGCCGCCAGCCGCTCACCGCGACGGCCACCGCCTGGACCGCCACTGCCGGGCCGAAGCCCCAGCCGAGCAGGATGGCGAAGGTGAAGCAGGTCGACGGGAACACGGCCGAGGTCTGCCGCCGCCCGGGCGGCACGAACGGGCGGGCGTCGCAGGCGACGGCGAGCGCCGCCATGGTCCAGAACGCGGCCGGCAGCTCGGTCGACCGGTCGGCGAGCGCGATCAGCGGCCCGGCCGAGACAAGTGCGGCCACCACGCCGACCGCGCCGACGAAGCCGAAGAACGGCCCGCTCCGCCCGGGCGGGACGGAGTTACGCGGGTCGCCGGTCTCCATCGCACCTCCCGGGGGCAACGACGAGGCGCGCGCCGTCACGCGCCGTACGCCAAAGAAACGCCCTCCGAGGCGGTTTCCCCGACACGACAGTCACGAATCGGTCGGAGTCGTAATTAACTTGGTATCCGCGGACGATCGCCGTGACCAGCCCGTCAGTCCTCCACCCGGGCCACCTCGCGGGCCGCGTCCGGGCCGGAGTCCAGCAGCACCCGGAAGCCGTCCTCGTCGAGGATCGGCAGTTTCAGCGTGGCCGCCTTGTCGGCCTTGGAACCCGGGTTGTCGCCGACCACCACGAACCCCGTCTTCTTGGAGACCGAGCCGGTCACCTTGCCGCCCCTGACCTGGATCGCCTCGGCGGCCTGGTCACGGCTGAACCCGCTGAGCGTGCCGGTGACGACGACGGTGACGCCGTCGAGCGGTCGTGGCCCCTCGTCGGCGGCCTCCTCGGCCATCCGTACGCCCGCCTCGGCCCACTTGCGCACGATGTCGCGGTGCCAGTCGACGGCGAACCACTCCTTGACGCTGGCGGCGATGGTCGGGCCGACGCCGTCCACCGAGGACAGCTCCTCCTCGCCGGCGGCCTCGATGGCGTCGACCGACCGGAAGTGCCGGGCGAGCGCCTGGGCGGCGGTCGGGCCGACGTGCCGGATGGACAGTGCCACCAGCACGCGCCACAGGTCGCGTTCCTTGGCCTCGGCCAGGTTGTCGAGCAGCTTGACCGCGTTGCTGCCCAGGCTGCCGTCCTTGTTGACGAAGAACGGTGACCGGCTCAACTGCTCGGCGTCGAGCTGGAACAGGTCGCCCTCGTTGGTGATGATCTGCGCGTCCAGCAGCGCCGCCGCGCCCTTCTCGCCGAGCACCTCGATGTCGAGCACCTTCCGGCTGGCCAGGTAGAACACCCGTTCGCGGATCTGACCGGGGCAGGCGCGCCCGTTGGGGCAGCGGATGTCGACGTCGCTCTCCTTGGCCGGCGCGAGCGGCGTGCCGCAGGCCGGGCAGGTGGTCGGCATGACGAACGGACGGGCGTCGGCCGGGCGCAGCTCGACCACCGGGCCGAGCACCTCGGGGATCACGTCGCCGGCCTTGCGCAGCACCACCGTGTCGCCGATGAGCACGCCCTTGCGCTCGACCTCGCGGGCGTTGTGCAGCGTGGCCAGCGCGACCGTGGAGCCGGCGACCCGGACCGGTTCCAGGACGGCGAACGGGGTGACCCGGCCGGTGCGCCCGACGTTGACGTCGATGTCGAGCAGCTTCGTGTTCACCTCCTCCGGCGGGTATTTGAAGGCGATCGCCCAGCGGGGGGCCCGGCTGGTCGAGCCAAGGCGGCCCTGGATGGAGACCGGATCGACCTTGACCACCACGCCGTCGATCTCGTGCTCGACGTCGTGCCGGTGCTTGCCGTAGTAGGCGATGTAGTCAGCGACGCCGGCGAGGTCGTCCACCACCCGCCAGCGGTCGCTGGTGGGCAGCCCCCACGCCTTGAGCGCGGCGTACGACTCGGACTGCGCCGCCGGCCGGAAGCCGGTGCGGGCGCCGATGCCGTGCACCACCAGGCGCAGCGGGCGGGAGGCGGTGACCCGCGGGTCCTTCTGGCGCAGGCTGCCGGCGGCGGCGTTGCGCGGGTTGGCGAACGGCGCCTTGCCCTGCTCGACCAGGGTCGCGTTGAGGTCGGCGAACGCGGCCACCGGGAAGTAGATCTCGCCGCGCACCTCGATCAGATCCGGCACGTCGGGGAAGTCGTCGGCCGGGGTCAGCCGGGCCGGCACGCCCTTGATGCTGCGCACGTTCGCGGTGACGTCCTCGCCGGTGCGGCCGTCGCCCCGGGTGGCGGCGCGCACCAGCCGGCCCTTGGAGTAGGTCAGGTTGATGGCCAGCCCGTCGACCTTCAGCTCGCACAGGTAGGGCACCGGGCCGCCGGCGTCGCGCTCGACCCGCTCGGCCCAGGCGGCCAGCTCCTCGTCGGCGAAGGCGTTGTCGAGCGAGAGCATCCGCTCGGCGTGGGCGACCGGCGTGAAGTCGGTGGAGAAGGTGCCGCCGACGCGCTGGGTGGGCGAGTCGGGGGTGCGCAGCGCCGGGTATTCCGCCTCCAGCGCCTCCAGCTCCCGCAGCTGCGCGTCGAACTCCGCGTCGGTGATCGTCGGCGCGTCCAGCACGTAGTAGCGGTACTGGTGTTCGGTCAGCTCCTGACTGAGCGTGGCGTGCCGCTCCCGGGCCGCCGGGGTCGGCTCGGCCCCCGCCGCCGCCTCCTGGGCCGCGTCGGCCGCAGTGGGAACCGCTTCTTCGGACACGCCGCCGCCTTCGGACACCGCTGTCGCCTCCCGTGCTCGCGCTACCCGAGAACCGTAGCGGTCGGCTGTGACAACAGTCCGGCCACCCGCACGAGCAGGGCGAACCGGCGCGCGTCACGCCCCCGCGCGGTCCGGCCCCGGGCGTGCGACCATCGCCTCGGCGGCGCTGTGCGGGAACGGTCGGAAGGCGGGTACTGATGCGCGACGGGGTTCTCTGGGCGCTGGTGATCGTGGCCTGCGTCGCGGCCGGCTGGCTCTGGAACGAGTGGCGCCGCCGGTCGGCCGACCGTTCCGCCGGGGCGCGCGGCCGGGCCGACGGGCGACGGCCGGGCTCCGGGCGCGGTGGCCGGACCGGCGCCGGCGCACGGGGTGACCGGGGTGGCGTCCCGCCACGGCCGCGCGGCGCCGGGCGGACGGACCGGGACGAGCCCCGGCCCGGGGAGATCTGGTGGGCGGACGTGCCCTACGCCGACGGGACCGGCTCCAAGGTGCGGCCCTGCCTGGTGCTGCGGGTCGACGGCGGGGACGCCGAGGTCCTGAAGATCACCAGTCAGGACAAGTCGGACCGGGACGACCACCTGCCGATCCCGACCCGGAGCTGGGACCCGGACGCCGACCACGACAGCTACCTGGACATCAGCGAGCCCATCCCGGTGCCGCTCACCGCGTTCGCCGACCGGGCCGGCACGTGCGACCCGGACCTGTGGCGGGGTGTGCGCCGCCTGAACCACCTCACCGGCTGACCCCGGCGGCCTCCGGACCTCAGCGCTGCGACGCCCCTGCGTCGAGCGCGTCGGCGAGCGCGGCGAGCTGACCGGCGTACTCGATCCGGTCGGCCCACCCGGCCGGCCAGGCGGCCATGCCGTACGCGGCACCGGCGAACGCGCCGGCCAGCGCGGCGATGGAGTCCGAGTCACCGGCCGTGGTGGCGCCCCGGGCCAGCGCGCCGACCGGGTCGTCCGCGTGACGCAACGCGCAGAGCAGCGCGGTGGCGAGCGCCTCCTCGGCGATCCAACCCTCGCCGGTGAACCGGCACGGGTCGCCGCCGTCGTCGGGACGGGCGAGTGCCGCCTCCAGCCGGTCGAGCACCCGCAGGCAGTCGTCCCAGCCGCGGGCGACGAACCCGGCCGCGTCGCTCTCGCCGGGCCGCTGCCACAGGTCGCCCAGCCAGTCCTCCCGGTAGACGGTGCGCTGCTCCCGCGCCCGCTCGGTGAGCAGGCCGGGCAGCTCGGGCAGCGCCGCGCCGTCGCGCAGCAGCCGGACCGCGTACGCGGTCAGCTCGCTCGCCGCCAGCCCGGTCGGGTGGCCGTGGGTGAGCCCGGCCTGGAGCTGGGCCAGCCCGGCCATGGTGTCGAGGTCGACGTCGAGCAGCCCGACCGGGGTGACGCGCATGTTCGCGCCGCAGCCCTTCGAGCCGGCGACTGTGGCCTCCTGCCAGCGGGCGCCCCGGGCCAGCTCGGCGCAGGCCCGCAGGCAGGTCATGCCGGGCGCGCGGTTGTTCTCCGGGCTGACCGACCAGTCGACGAAGCGCTGCCGCAGCAGCGGCTCCACCGCCTCGGCCGTGTACGCGGGCGCCTCGTGCAGCGCCCACGCCACTGCGAGCGCCATCTGCGTGTCGTCGGTGACCAGGGCCGGGTCGCCGGTCAGCTCGCGCGGACCGCCCGGGCCGTAGCGCCGGACGATCTCGGTGACGGTGAGGAACTCGGTCGGCTTGCCCAGGGCGTCGCCGTAGGCCAGGCCGAACAGCGAGCCGGCGACGCGGCCGGTGGCGGTGGAGGCGGTCACGGTGGCGATCATGCCTCCGCCGCGCAAGCCCGGGAAGATCAGTCCCAGCAGAGGCAGAACGGGTGGCCGACCGGGTCGGCGTAGACCCGGAAGCCCTCCCCCTCGCCGGGTAGCCGCCGTGCGCCCAGCGCCAGCGCCGCCTTCTCGGCCGCCTCGATGTCGTCGACGCTCACGTCGAGGTGGAACTGCTGCGGCCGGGCCGGGTCGGGCCAGTCGGGGGTGCGCAGGCCCGGCGCCCGCTGGAAGGCCACCCGCGGCTGGTGCCCGGGTGGCCCGCCGAGCACCACCCACTCGTCGCCGTCGGAGTTCTCCTCCACCACGGGCAGGCCGAGCAGCTCGGAGTAGAAGGCGGCGAGCGCGCGCGGATCGGGGCAGTCGATCACTGTGGAACGCAGTCGTCCAATCATGCCGGTCATCGTGCCCGGCGGGTACGACGGAAAACGTCAGTCCTCGGCCAGCCGCCGGCCCGCGTCGCGGCAGGCGGTGAGCACCGCGCGGGCGTACGCCGGGGTGGCGCCGGCCAGGCCGCACGCGGGAGTGACCACCACCTGCTCGGCCAGCCGGCGGCGGGGGAAGCCGAGCTGGTCCCAGACCCGGCGGACCCGGCCCGCGACCTCGGCCGACGTCGGCGCCCGGCCGGAGGCCGGTGGCAGCGTCGGCGCGGCACCGGCCAGCAGCCCGAGCCCGGCGTCGATCGCCTCGCCGAGCGGGTCGAGGTCGGTGACCAGCGACAGGTCGAGCGCGACGCCCACCGCACCGGCCGAGCGGATCAGCTCCAGCGGTACGTCCGGCGCGCAGCAGTGCACCAGAGCCGGTACGCCCGCCGCGTCGATCACGTCGCGCAGCAGTCCCCGCGCCACCTCGGTCTCCACCGGACGGTGGGTGCCGAAGCCGCTCTCCGTGGGCACCCGCCCGGCCAGCACGGCCGGCAGGGACGGCTCGTCCAGTTGGAGCAGCACCGAGGCGCGGGGCAGCCGCCGGGCGACCGCCTCGACGTGCCCGCGCAGGCCTTCGCCGAGCGAGCCGGCGAGGTCGCGTACCGCGCCCGGGTCGCGCAGCATCCGGCCGCCGATCGGCAGCTCCAGCGCGGCGGCCAGGGTGAACGGGCCGGCGGCCTGGATCTTGACCGGTCCGGCGTACTCCTCGGCCTGCTCGGCGAGCTGGTCCAGGTCGCGTTCCATCAGGTCGCGGGCGCGGCGCAGGTCCCGGCCGGGGCGCGGGGCGATCCGCCAGCGGGCCGCGTACAGCTCGACCGGCAGTTCCACGAGCAGGCCGGCGCTGCGGCCGACGAGGTCCGCAC
>NZ_JAGPXV010000240.1:0-8163 GCF_018070405.1 Micromonospora sp. D75 | reverse complement strand
TCACCGACGTGGTCTACCAGGGGTCGCAGGCGTGGCCGTTTCCCGCCGGGCTGATGGCGGGTTTCCGGGCTGTCGCCGTGTCCGAGGAGGTCCGGGTCGACGGGGTGGAGTTGCTGGCGGCGCGCTGGTTCAGCCGGGCGGAGCTGCGGGCGCGGGTCGCGGCAGGGCGGCCGCTGGGCCGGGTGGACTCGATCGATCACCGGCTACTGGGCGACTGGCTCGCGGAGGGCTGAACACCATCACCAGCGCGGTTCCCGCGGCGGTGGCGAGCGCGCACCACATGATGCCCTGGAACGTGCGGGGCGCGACGGTGGTGGTGAGCACGGCCAGGACGGCCGCGGCGACCCAGAGCGGCGCGGACGGCCAGCGCGCGCCCGCCGCGATCTTCGCGTTGACGGCCGCGAAGATCAGTGCGTAGAGCGCGCCGGTGGCGGCGAAGAACGGGGCGTACCTCCCCAGGGACGTGTAGTCCTCGCCGCCCACCAGCCGGAACGCGAACCCGCCGGCCAGGGCCGAGGCGGCGACGAGCACGACGCCGCAGCCGGCGACGATGGCGAGCACGACGGTACGGACCCGGTTGTCTCCCACGGCGAGCCGGGGCAGCGCCAGCACCACGATCACCTGGGGGGCCCAGAGCGCGCCCTTGGTGAGCACGGTTCCGACCGCGTACGCCCCGGAGTCGGCGGGCGAGAGCAGCTGGCGGGCGAAGATCAGGTCGGCGTACGACACCGCGAGCATCGCCAGCGCGGCGGTGCCGGCGCTCGCCACCTGCCGGATCCGCATGGTGGCGGCGACGTCGTTCCCGACGGGCCGGTCGGGGCGGGCGATCCAGGCCAGCGCCGGTAGCACGAGCCAGGCGGTGAGCATGCCGGCGAGCAGGGTGACCACGACGTCGGCGTCGAGGACCAGCGCGACGATCATGCCGCCGTACCGCCCGAGCGCCACCACCCCCATCGCCCAGGCGAGACGGACGAAGCGTTGCTCACCCTGCAGTTCGCCGAGCCACCGGGCGGCCAGGACGACAGCGACAGTGGTGCCGGCGACCAGCGCCACGACGGTCGACGACAGCCGCAGACCGGTGATCATCAGCGGCGCGGCCACGACGACGGCGCCGCCGGCGACCGCCGTGGTGACGAGGCTGACCCGGTGCGTCGGCGCGCCGGGGTGGCGGGCCCGGTGCACAGCGACCGCCATCTGCAGCCCCACGCCGGCGACGCCGGCGATCGCGACGAGGGCCAGCGTCGTGGCGAGGACGCTCAGCTCCTCGACCGGCAGGTACCGGGCGCCGAGCATGGGCAGCAGGTAGGCGAGCCCGTTCGTCGCCATCGCGGCGACCGCGACGGCCGCGCCGGCGGTTCCCAGGCGGCTCGCGCCGGGCCCTGCCGTGGTCTCTGTCATCGCGCCTCATGTCGGTGTCGCCGGTGGAACGGGTTCGCCTCGAACCTCGCGTCGTCGTCGCGGCTCGCTCGTCGACGTCGTGAGGCAAGCTACCGTCCGTACTCGCCCTGTGCCTAGAGTGCTGTCCGGAGCCCCGGGTGCGACGTCGGGCCCGCTTCCGTCCAGGTTCATGGGGGTCCGTGTGCGTCGAGCGTCACCGAGCTTCGGTCCGGCGCTGTCGCGGGCCGCCGTCGCGCTGCGCCGCTGGTGGCCGGAGACGGCGCTCGGTGTCGGCGTGGTCGTCGCGATCCTCGGCCCGGTGCTGCGCCGTGGCTTCGTCCTCCGGTACGACCTGGTGTTCGTGCCGGACCCGCCGTTCGGCGCGGTGGTCTGGGGCAGCGGCTCCGAACTGCCGCGTGCGGTACCGAGCGAGCTGCTCGCGGTCGGGCTGTCGCAGGTCGTCCCGGCAGACGTGGCCCAGAAGGTGCTCCTGGCCGGCTGTCTCGTCCTGGCCGCGGTGGGCGCGGCGCGGCTGGCGCCCGTCGGTCATCCGCTGGCGCGGGGCGCCGCCGGGCTCGCGTACGTCTGGAACCCCTGGGTGTACGGGCGGCTGCACCTCGGGCAGTGGGCGGTGGTGGCGGGGTTCGCGGCGTTGCCCTGGGCGTTCGCCTGGGTGCTGGGGGTGCTCCGGCCGCCGCCCGAGGGCACCGGCCCGGGGCGGCGTTCCGCAGTGGCCGGAGGGGCCGCGGTGGTGCTGGGCGGCCCGGCGATGGTGCTGGCGGCGGTGTTCGCCTGTGCCCCGGCGCTGGCTCTGGCGCGCCGGTGGCGGGCGTTTGTGGCGGGGGCGGCGACGTTGGCCGGCCTGACCGCTCCGTGGTGGCTCGCGCTGGTGAGCCGGGGCGGCGCCGTCGACGTCGACGAGCGGGGGGTGGCCGCGTTCGCGGTCCGCGCGGACACGCCACTCGGCGTGCTCGGCAGCGTCGCGACTCTGGGCGGCGTGTGGAGCCGGAACGCCGTGCCGGTCGGCCGGGACCAGTGGGCGGTCGCCCTGATCGCGCTGGCGCTGGCCGGCGCGGCGCTGTGGGGATACGTGCTTACCCGTCGCCGCTGGCCGTCGGCGGCCTGGTGGGGTCTGCTCGCCGGCGCGGTGCTGGGCACTGTGGTCGCGGTGGCGCCGGCGTGGCCGCTGGGCGCGCAGTGGATGGTCGCGCTGGTCGAGCACGTTCCGCTGGCCGGCGCGGTCCGGGACGGCACCCGGCTGCTCGCTCCGCTGGCACTGGTGCAGGCGGTGGGTCTCGGGATGCTCGTGGAGTCGCTCGTGACGACCGGCGCCCGGGCGCTGGCCCCGCTGCTGGTGGTCGCTCCGGTGCTGCTCATGCCCGGTCTGGCGTGGGGTCTCGGTGGTCAGTTCGACACGGTGCGGTACCCGGCGGAGTGGGCGGCGGTGCGCGCCGAGGTGAACCGGGATCCGGCCGGGGGCACCCTGGTGTCGCTGCCCTGGTCCTCGTTCCGGGCCTATCCGTGGGCGGGGAACGTGCCGCTGCTCGATCCGGCCTCGCGGGCGTTCCGCCGGCCGGTGGTCGGGGACCAGGACGTGCTGGTCGGCCAGGACCGGATCCGTGGGGAGAGCCGGGAGGCGGACCGGGTGGCGGCGGCGTTGGCGGCGCCGGGTGATCCGGGACCGGATCTGCGCCGGCTCGGGGTGCGGTATGTGCTCGTGCAGACGGACCAACCGGACGCCGCGCAGGTGGAGGGCCGGTTCGTGAGCGCCGAGCTGGTCCGGCGGGACGGGGCATTGACGCTGTTGCGTCTGCCGGATTCCGATTTCTCCGGCTCGTCCGGTCGCATCGGCATAATGCCGGTCCTGGGGTATTCGGTACTGGGGGCCACCCTGGTGATCGCCCTTTCGCACCGGGTCAAGCGGCAGTGACGCATGTTACTCTTCGGTACCTTTTTCCGAAGGGATCATCGATGAAGGCATCCTTCAATCCCCTCCTCACCGCGGTAGTCGCCGCGGCGGTGGGTGCCGTGCTGGGAATCCTGGCCGTCTCGATCGGGGCGTCCACCCTCGGCAACAGCAACAGCAAGCCAGCGAGCGTGGAGCAGCCCATCATCGTGTACGGCGAGCGCTGACGGTGCGGCATGGAGGTCCCCCCTCCTGACGTCTCGTCAGAACTGGTCGTACTCGACGTCGTGGTGCCCGCGTACAACGAGGCGCTCCGGCTGCCCGACACCCTGGTCCTGCTCCGGGCGGCGCTGGCCGAACTCGGTGTGCCCTGCCGGGTCACCGTGGTGGACAACGCCAGCGACGACGGGACGAGTGCCGTGGTGGTGAACGCGCCGCCCGGCCCGGTTCCGGTCCGCCTGCTCTGGTGCGGCGAACCGGGCAAGGGCTTCGCGGTGCGTCGGGGTGTGCTGGCCAGCGACGCCCGTTACGTAGGCTTCTGTGACGCCGATCTGGCCACCGCGCCGGCCGCTCTCGCCCAGGTGCTCAATCTCCTGTACGACGGCGCGGACGCGGTGGTCGGGTCGCGGGCCCACCCCGAGTCGGTCGTCGAGGAGCGGCACAGCGTGCTGCGACGCTGGGGCGCGGTGGCGTTCCGGGGCGCGGTCCGGCAGGTGGTGCGCGGCGTCAGCGAGACGCAGTGCGGGTTCAAGTTCTTCCGCAACGACGTCGCCCGGCGGGTCTTCGCGCCCCTGCGGTGCGGTGGATTCGCGTTCGACGTCGAGGTGCTGGGCCGCGCCGAGCGGGCGGGCGCCCGCCTGGTGGAGATTCCGGTCAGCTGGGTGGACGTACCCGGCTCCCGCTTCTCACCGGTCCGGCACGGCTGGCAGAGCTTCGTGGACGTCGCGAAGATCAACTGGTGGCTCCGTGGCGCCGACGTCGCCCCGGTGATGCCACTCGTCACGCTTCCGGTCACGCCGGACGTCACCGGCGGCACGGCCGCCGTTGGAATGCGGCCGTGAGTGTCGGAACACCCTCTACCGACGCGGCACCCACCACCGACGCCACCGTGGTGGGCCGCCGGGTCGTGGTGCTCAACTGGAAGGACCCCTGGCATCCTGACGCCGGGGGCGCCGAGGTGTACGCCTGGCAGGTCGCCCGCGACCTGGTGACCGCCGGCGCGGAGGTCACCTTCGTCACCGCGCGCCCGAACGGGCAGCCCGGCGACGAGGTCCGCGAGGGCATCCGGATCGTCCGTACCGGCGGCCGGTGGACCATCTACCCCCGGGTGCTGGGCTGGCTGGCGCGCCACCGCCGGCAGTTCGACGCGGTGGTGGACTGCCAGAACGGCATCCCGTTCTTCAGTCCGGCGGTCCTGCCGGCGGCCGTGCCGGTGATCTGCGTGATCCACCACGTGCACGACCGGCAGTTCCGGTTGTACTTCGGCCCGGTCGTGGGTCGCTTCGGCGCCTGGCTGGAGGGACCGGTCGCCCGGCGCGTCTACCGCCGCGCGGTGACGCTCGCGGTCTCCCCCTCGACGGCGGTGGCGATCCGGGAGCGGCTGCGCTGGACCGGCCCGGTGGTCGTGGCGCCCAACGGCGCCGACGCGTCCCGGCCGGCCGCCGCGGGCGTGACCCGCGCCGACCGGCCACGTGTCGTCTGCGTCGGCCGGGTGACCCGGCACAAGCGGGTGGACCTGGTGATCGACGCCGTGGCCCGGCTCCGGGCGGAACGGCCCGACCTGCGTCTGGACATCGTCGGTGGTGGGCCGGACGTGGCGAGCGTCCGCCGGCTGGTCGACGAGCGTGGACTGAACGACATGGTCACCGTGCACGGCCACCTGCCCGCCGCCGAGCGGGACGCCCTGCTGGCCGCCGCCTGGTTGCACGTCTCCGCCTCGTGGGGTGAGGGCTGGGGTCTCGTGGTGGTGGAGGCGGCCGCCGCCGGGCTGCCCACTGTCGCCTTCGACGTGGACGGGCTGCGCGACGCGGTCCGGCCGGGCCGTACCGGATGGTTGGTCGACGAGGGTGAGGATCCGGCGCAGAACCTGGCCGCCGGCCTCGACCGCGCGCTGGACTCCCTGGCGACGCCCGGAGAGCCGGACCGGATGGCCGCGGAGTGCCGGCGGTGGAGCGGCTCGTTCCGCTGGACCGACACCGGCCGGCGGGTGCGTGCGGTCCTCGGGGATCTGCTGACGCCGCGCCCGCTGCCCTGGGCCGCCGGGAACACGTCGGTGGTGGTCCGGACCGACCAGCCGGAACGCCTTCTGGCCCGGGTGGCGCCGCTCCTGCCGCGTACCCGGCACGTCGCGATCGACGGGCAGAACCTGCTGCTCCTGGTGCCGGCCGCCGAGCCGGCCGCCGTCCGGCAGGCGCTGCTGCGGGCCGGGGTCGCAGCCGACGACATCGACGAGCGGAACGCCGGAGCGGACGAACTGCTCACCGGCGTTCCGGTACGGCAGTGCTGACCGCCTGGTCGACCGCTCGCCGTACCCCCGGAATTCCGAGCGCCACGGTGTCCCTGGCGGTGTGGCGCCTGCGCGAGCTGCTGGTCTGTCTCGCGCTGATCGGTCTCTGCGTCACCCAGGAGCCCGGGCTCATCGTGCCCGAGACGAAGCTGGACATGGCCCTGGACCCGGGCGGTTTCCTCGCCCGCGCGGCTCACCTGTGGACCGGGGACTGGCAGTTCGGCACGCTCCAGAACCAGGCCGTCGGCTACTTCTTCCCGATGGGCCCGTTCTTCCTGCTCGGTGAGGCGGTGGGCCTGCCGGCCTGGCTGGTCCAGCGGCTCTGGATGGCGACCCTGCTCTGCGTCGCCCTCACCGGCGTGGTGCGCCTGGCGCGCGCCCTCGACCTCGGCGGTCCGGGATCGCGTCTGGTGGCCGGCGCGATCTTCGCGCTGTCCCCCCGGGCGCTGTCCCTGGTCGGCACGGTCTCGCTGGAACTGCTGCCGTACTGCGTCGCCCCCTGGGTCCTGCTGCCACTGGTCAAGGGGGCCGCGGGCGGTTCGTTGCGGCGGGCCGCGGCGCTCAGCGGGCTCGCTGTGGTCTGCATGGGCGGCGCGAACGGCGCGGCCGTCGCGTGCGCCGTGCTGCCGGCGTTCCTCTACGTGGTGACCCGTGCGCCCGGCCGGCGGCGGATCCGCCTGCTGGCGTGGTGGACGGTGGCGATGGTGGCGGCCACCTTCTGGTGGCTGGTGCCGCTGCTGTTGCTGCAGCGCTACGGGTTCCCGTTCCTCCCGTACACCGAGAGCGCGGCGGTCACGACCAGCGTGACGTCGCTCCCGTCGGCGGTACGCGGCAGCACCCACTGGGTGGGTTACCTGGCCGTCGACGGCGTGCCGTGGTGGCGCGCGGGATGGGCGCTGGTCACCACCCCGTGGATGATCGTGCTCACCGCCCTGATCGCCTGCGTCGGCCTGGCCGGGCTCGCCCGTCGGGACCTGCCGGAGCGGCGGTTCCTGCTCGTCGGCGCGCTGGTCGGCCTGCTGGCCCTGACCGCGGGGAACCTGTCGACCGGGGGCGCCGCGTTCGCGTCGCCGATGCGTGAGTTGCTCGACGGTCCGCTCGCCGCCCTCCGCAACCTGCACAAGTTCGACGTCGTGATCCGCCTGCCGCTGGCGCTGGCCGCCGCGCACATGCTGGACACGGTCGGCCGGATCGCGCTCATCCGCCGCTTCACGCGCCCCACGAACATGGCGCCCCGGCGGGTGGCGCTGGGCGCGACCGCCGCCGCGCTCGTGGCGGTGACCAGCGGCGCCGGGATGGCGGGACTCGCTCCGGGCGGCGGCTTCCACGCGCTGCCCGAGCACTGGCGGCAGGCGACCGGGTGGCTCGACCGGCACGCCGGGCCGGGCACCACCCTGCTGGTTCCCGGCTCCAACTTCGCCGAGTACAACTGGGGACGTCCGCTGGACGAGCCGGTGCAGCCGCTGCTGGACTCGCCGTGGGCGGTGCGGGCGCTGGTGCCGGGCGGATCGGCTGGCAACTCGCGGCTGCTCTCCGCGATCGACGAGCGGCTCGCCTCGGGCACCGCCTCGCCCGGACTGGCCGACGTGCTCAGCCGGCTCGGCGTGCGCTACCTGCTCGTCCGCAACGACCTCCGCCAGCCGGTCGGCGGCATCGCCTGGCCGGTCCTGGTACACCGCACGCTTGACAGCGCACCGGGCCTGTTCCGGGTCGCCGCGTTCGGCCCGGCGTCCGGGGTGAAGCCCGACCTGAACGGGGCGTGGGACTACGGCCTGCACGAGCCGTACCCGGCGGTGGAGATCTACGAGGTGGACCGGCCGACGCCCCGGGCCACGCTGACCGACGCCGCGCTGCCGCTCAACCTGGTCGGCGCGCCGGAGACGTTGCTGGACCTCAGCGACGCCGGTGTGCTGGGCAACCGGCCGGTGATCCTCGACGGCGATCCCCCGCTGGTCAGCGACGGCGGCACCGTGCTCGCCGACAGCCTCCGGGACCGGGAGGTCGACTTCGGTCTGGTCCGGGGCAACACCTCGCGGACCCTGACCGAGCAGGACCCGACCCAGTTGGAGCGCCTGGAGCACGACATCCTCGACCCGGCGTGGCGGTCGTCGATCACCTCCTCGGCGTACGCCGGGGTGGCCGACGTCCGGGCGTCGTCCAGCGCGGCGGACGTCACCGGTCCGGCCGGGCTGCGCGACCCGTCGGCCACACCCTTCGCCGCGGTCGACGGCGACATCGGCACCGCGTGGTTGTCCGACGGCGCGCGCAAACCGGTGGGCCAGTGGGTCGAGCTGCGCTTCGCCGACCCGATCGAGGCCGGCTCGGTGGAGGTGCAGGTGATGGGCGACGAGGTGATCGGCGCGCCGGTCACTTC
>NZ_JAGPXV010000024.1:0-21303 GCF_018070405.1 Micromonospora sp. D75 | reverse complement strand
TTCGTGAACCGGACGGTGCCGCTGGTGCCGCTGGCCTGGGCGTTCCAGGTGCCGGTGATCGCCGCGCCGCTGGGCAGCGCGACGGTCACGGTCCAGCCGTTGATGCTCGCCGAGCCGGCGGTGACGTTCACGCTCGCGGTGAAGCCGCCGTTCCACTGGTTGATCGCGACCGAGGCGGAGCAGCCGTTACCGGCCGGCGGCGGCGTGGTCGGGGGCGCCGTGGTCGGCGGGGCGGTCGTCGGCGGCGCGGTGGTGGGCGGAGCAGTGGTCGGCGGGTTGGTCGTCGGCGGCGCGGTGGTGGGCGGGTTGGGCGCGCCGTTGGCCAGGCTGAAGGCCAGGTCCGGCTGGAACGAACCGGCCGTGTAGCGGCAGCCGTCCGCCTCACCCGGCGGCTTCACCCAGAGGTACGCATCGATGTTGGCGTCGCCGGTGTTCGTCGTGGGGTACTGCCCGATGCGCCGGTCGGTGTTGTCGTCGGCGCACCAGTCCCCGGCCGCTCCGCCGTTGCGGCTGGTGTCGATGACCTGCCGCTTGCCGGAGATGCCCATGCCGTTGAGGGCGGAGATGACGGCCCGGCCGAAGTTCGCCTCGCTGGACGTGGGGTTGAAGTTCGACACGTTGGTGAAGAAGCCGTCGGCGTACTGCACGCCGGCCGCGCGGAGCCGGTTGGCCGTGTCGTTCGCGCTGTTCCAGGTGGAGTGGCCGCCGTCGAGGTACACCTTGGCGTTGGGGTTGGCCGACTTGATGGTCTGGGTCGCCGTGGTGAGCGCCTGGTTGCGGGCGTTCAGCTCGCTGGTGCTCAGGCAGGTCTGCAGGGCCAGCGAGTCGGTCTCCAGGATGATCAGGACCGTCTGGTTGCCGAGCCCGCGGGCGAAGTTGGACACCCAGGTCTGGTACTGGTTGAGGTCCGGCGCGCCACCGGCGCTGGCGCCGCCGCAGTCGCGGTTGGTGATCTCGTACACCGACAGCACCGGGATCTGCTGCGCCGCGTTGGCGGCGCCGATGAAGCTGGAGACCTCGGACTGGATGGTCGACGGGTTGAAGTTGGCGTACCAGCGGGCCTGCGGCTGGCTGGCGATCTTGTCGCGGATGACGGCGGCGCGGGAGTCGCCCGGGTTGGCGGCGACCCAGCGGACGACTGCCGAGGACGGGTCGCGGTAGAGCGATCCGGACACGGTGCCGGCGGACGCGCCGCCGACGGCGAGGCCGACGCCGGCGGCGGCGAGACCCGCTACGGCCGCCACGCTGATGGCCGCTGACCTGCGGCGGGCGGAGAGGATAGCCACGACGTGTTTCCTCCTGATCACATCGACGTATCTAAGTTCGTGGGAGCGTTCCCACGACGGTAACGGAGGCGGACGTCGATGCCAAGATGTGAACGTCGGTCACTGACCCGTAATCCTGCGACGGTCGACGAAGCGGGCGTGGGAGGAAGACCAGGCATGACGGCGCTACCAGGCCAGGACCTGCCCAGGCCGGCGGACGAGGACCTGCGGACGCTGTTCGGCAAGTCCATCGCCGTCTTCGCGGCGCTCGCCGGGCCGACGCACGTGGTGGAGGCGGCGAATCCGGCATTCTTCGCCGCCATCGGTGAGGAACGCGCACGTACCGGAGTTCCGCTCGCCGAGTTGATGCCGGAACTGGACGGCCAGGGCTTCATCGCCCTGCTGGACGAGGTCTACCGGACGGGCGAGTCCTACACCGGTCACGACGCCCGGATCATGCTGGGCACCGGCTCGCAAGCGCGGGAGGCGTTCTTCGACTTCACCTACGAGGCGCGCCGCGACCCCGCCGGCACGGTGACCGGGATCCGCGTGATCGGGGTGGAGACCACGCAGGTCAAGCACGCGCAACGGCTGATGGCCGAGCACCGCGCCATGCTGGAGCAGATCGCCCGGCAGGCGCCCCTGACCGAGGTGCTCGACGGGATGGCCCGCTGCATCGAGAACCTCGCGCCGCAGGAGGTGCTCGTCTCCGTCCTGCTCGCCGACGCCGACGGCCGGCACCTGCGCCACGGCGCCGCGCCCAGCCTGCCCGACTTCTACAACGAGGCCATCGACGGGATCGCCACCGGTGAGGGCGTCGGATCGTGCGGCACCGCCGCGCACCGGCGGGAGCCGGTCGTCGTCACCGACATCGCCACCGACCCGTTCTGGGCCGACTTCCGCGATCTGGCCGAGCGGGCCGGACTCGCCGCCTGCTGGTCCACGCCGATCCTGGCTCGCGACGGCAGCCTGCTCGGCACGTTCGCCATGTACCACCGCACCCCGCGCGTCCCGCGGGACACCGATCTGGCCCTCGCCCGGGTCTTCACCGGCACCGCCGCCCTGGCCATCGAACGTCACCACATCGAACAGGCGAAGTCCGAAGCGGACGCCCGCGCGCGAGCCGCCCACGACGAGCTGGCCCGGGTGGTGCGGGCGGAGCGGGAGCTACGGGCCGAGGCGGAACAGCGCGCCGCCGCGGCGGCGGAACTCACCGCCCGGCTGCGCGCCGCCGCCGCCGCGCAGGCCGCCACTCCCCGCCCCGAGCGGTGTCAGCTCGGCGGCAGCGACGGCTGCGCCGCGCCCGCCGAGATCAAGGTCGCCGACTCGTGGGGCGACTCGGCGTGGGGCTGCCCGGTGCACGTCGAGGAAGCCGTCATCAACGTCCGTTCGGTCTTCATCGCCAACGAGGAGCTCGGCGGCCTGTCCGCCTACCTCGACCGCTGACGCTCTCAGAGCTGCACGACGTGGCCCACCCGGGGCGGCGTACGGCCGGCGAGGACGTCGAGCCAGGCGTCCCGCAGCGCCTCCGGACCGGCGCCGGCCCGCACGTCGAGCCATCCGCTCACCACCTGCGAGAACCGCTGCCAGGCGTCGGCGAACCGGACGTCGAGGCCGTCGCGGCCCCAGTCCCGGCTGCGCTTGCGCATCTGGACCGGCGCGAAGAAGACCTCCTCGGCGGCGTCGGCGTTCGGCGTCTGCCGGGTCAGGCCGACGGCGATGTCCCGGACGAGCCGGTCGCCGAGGTGGGCCCGCAGCGCGGCCCGGTGCGCGGGCGCGCCGGACAGGTCGAGGTAGACCGTCGGCACGACGTCGAGCGCCGCGATGTCGTCGTACGCGAGGACATCGTCGTAGCAGCCGAGCGACCTGGTGAAGGCGAGGTTGCCGGGTGAGGTGAGACCGATCAGGCGATGGCCGCGGCCGTGCAGCTCGAACGCGGCGGCGTACGCCGTCTTGCTCGACGCCGACGACAGCACCAGCGATTCCGCGCCGTACCAGTCGTTGTCGACGACCTGGTCGGCGAGCATGAACGAGGTGAAGAACAGCGGCCGGAACAGGATCAGCAGGTCCTCCTGCTCCGCCCGGTACGCGGGGACGCCGGTGGTCGACCGGTAGGAGTTGTACGGCGAGGGCAGCCCGGCCCGGTGCGGGCTGGCGTCCCGGAAGCCGGTCCCGTCCACCCGCTCCGGGCGTACCACCAGGTGGCCGGCGGGCGGCAGGTAGCCGTAGACCCGCACGCCCGGCTCAACTCCTGACACTGTGGATGCAACCACCTCGGCGAAGCCCCACAGCGGCGGCAGTCCCCACCGCCGGTCGAGCCCGCGCGGCTCGGGCGGGAAGAACTCCCAGTAGCGCATCGCCTCGCCGAGCACCGCGTACGTCACGTTGTTGGCGGTCAGGCCGACCCGGTCCACGCGCAGCAGCACCTCCCCGTCGGCGAGGGCGGGCGCCGCGCCGTCGGCGAGCGTGGTGCGGGAGAGGTCGTCACGGGCCACAGCGAACGTCCACGAGTCAGCCATGGCCTGACGCTAGGCAGCAGCGAAACCGGAGACAAGTGCACTGGGAGTGCAAAATCCCACTCGGCGGGGTGCGCCGGCCCGACCGGCGCTCGGGTCACCGCGTCGGCCGGGCCGGGGCCGGGAGCTGGTGCCGGCGGATCAGCCGCTGCCCGATGAACGTGCGCCAGACCCGGTCGGCGACCGCCGGTTCGACGATCCAGAGCCGACGCTGCGCCTCGGCGAGCGTGAGCGGCGTGCTGAACAGGTCCAGGAACAGACGGCTGCTGCGGTTGAGCGCGAACACCTGGCCGTCGGTGCGGCGGAACAGGTGCCGGTTCGCCGGCAGGTCGCCGGGGACGCCCTCCTGCTCGTCGGACCGGATCCGCCGGTACGCGTCCCAGACCTGCTCGTCGTCGCGGTCCACGAACGCGCCGTTGGCGAGGAACTCGGTCCGGTCGTCGGTGTCGTGCCGCACCCGGTCGTGGGCGAGCACACCACGTACCGCGGTGCCGTACCGGTCGTGGTAGAAGAACGTGTGCGGGGTGTCGGTGCTGCCCAGCCAGGGACGGTGGAAGTGTCCCGGGTTGAGGTCGGCCTTGGCCCGGGCGACCTCGGCCTGCGCCGCCTCGGTCACCGGCTCGTCGTACCGGAGCATCCGGACGATGTCCGAACCCTCCACCGGCCGCACGTTCGTGATGCCGAACCGCTCCGGCTCCTTGGCGACGATGGCGCCCGGGGTCAGCATGAAGTCGCCGAGCCCGCCGAGGGTCCACAGGTCGGGGTTGTCGCGCAGGAACGCGATGCTGTCCAGCGCCTCGTCGCGGGTCTCGGTGGGAAAGCCGGTGAAGCCCATCATCTGCACGCCGATGTTGGCCTTCGTCATCGCGGTCATGGTGCGCCGTACCTGCTCCGGTCTGGTGCCCTTGTCGATCAGGTCGAGGATGCGCTGGTTGCCGGACTCGAAACCGACCGACACGGCCACGCATCCGCTGCGCCGCAGCAGCTCGCAGCGCTCGTCCGACCAGTACTTCTCCAGCCGGATCTCGGCGCCCCAGCGGAAGTCGAGCCCGCGGTCCACGACCTGCTCGGCGAAGCGCAGGATGGTCGCGGGAGCGAGCACGTCCACGGAGAAGTAGATGAACTTGGCGAACTTTGACAGCTCGGTGACGTCCGTGATCATCTTGCCGACCGTGTCCTGCCGCCACGGGCTCGTCGGGCCGTCGGTGTTCAGGCCGTAGTCGCAGAACGTGCACTTGTTCCAGTAGCAGCCGCGGGTCGGCGAGTAGTAGACGAACCGTTCCGGGCTGAGGTAGAGGTCCCAGGGCAGACCGGAGAAGTCCGGGACCGGCACCTGCGCCAGACGCTCGTAGCGCAGGGGCAGCTGGCGCTGGCGGCCGTACTTGGGGTGCAGGCGGACGTTGGGGTGCCCGGCCGGCAGGGTGCCGGTCGCCACCGCGTCCAAGATCTCCGTGTACGCGGTCTCCCCCTCCCCGACCACGATCGCGTCGAAGTCGGCGAGCACCTGGAAGACGTACTCGGGTCTGCTGGCGCACTTCCAGACGTCGGAGATCTCCGTGCCGCCCGCGACGAGGAAGACGTCCGGGCAGGCCCGGCGGACGAGCCGGGCGATCCAGAGCGCGAACGGAAGCTGCCACTGATAGGTGGCGCTGATCCCGATCACCTGGTGGCCACCGGCGGCCAGCCGCGGGATCAGCACGTCCTCGTAGTACGGCTGGAAGGGCTTGTTGAGCCGGCCGAGCAGCGCCTCGTCGGTGAGCGCGGCCACCGAGCCGATCGAGATCATCGGCGGTGGCTGCAGCCGGAAGCCGGCGCGGAACTGGCCGGGGAACCCGACCGCGCCGAGCGCGTCCATCCAGGAGATCACGCCTTCGACCGCGTCCTGGTAGTGCCGGTAGTCGTAGAACAGGTTCGGATCCTGCAACACCCCGATCGACCGGCGCAGCCGCTCCGGATCGGGGTCGGGCAGGCCGAGGTGGTTCGCCCGGGCCATCAGCGCGTCCGGGCCGCTGAGGTCGTCGGTCGAGGACCGGGACAGCTCCCGTCGCAGCCACTCGTACGCCGACGGCGTGTACGAGTGGTGGAACGCCTCGATGTTGGCGTCGATGATCTCCGCCGGCCGGTGCCCCTGTGCCCGGGCGTACGAGTCGAGGTAGTTCAGGGAGTGGTACCCCGAGGTGGGGTCGGTCAGCGGGGGGTAGACCAGTGCCGCCTTCACCGTTCCGCTCATCGACGCCTCCTCAGCCGACCTGGGCCGTGCAACCGGCCGGAATGTCCTCCTGCGCGCCCTGCGCCACCGCCGGCAGTCGCGGGGCGCCGAACGCCTTGACGTACGCCACGAGCGGCTCGGCGGCGTACCGGAACGACGCCAGGCCGTCGAAGCCCCGGTCCCACGCCGCCGACTCCAGCCCGTCGGCGTCGCAGCCCCACAACCGCGCGAAGCACTCGTCGACCACCTCGGTGCGGAAGTGGAGCCGGCCGCCCGGGCGGCGGTGTCCCGTCGTACGCGGGACGAGCGTCTCGTTCAGCGACGCCGCGGTCGCCGCGACCTGCCGCGCCGCGGCGAGCAACGCGGGGGTACGCAGCGGCGCCGCGACCATCCACAGCGCCAGGCTGCGGTACGGCGTGGTGCCGAACGCCCGCACCAGCACCCGCAGCACCGCCTCGCGGTCGCCGATGCCCCGTTCCCGGTCGGTGAGCCAGTCCCACCCACCCGGCGCCGTGCCGGTCAGGCCGCGCTCGCACGCCGCCTGGTGGGCGCGTTCCTCGACCGCCGGGTCGGCGATGTCGACCTCGGCCAGCCCGGCCAGCACCCCACGCCGGTGCCAGGCCGGCGCCTCGGGGTGCAGCAGCATCAGCACCGCCGCGGCGTCCCGGTCGCTGACCCAGTGCCCACCGACCGGCTTCCCGGCGAACCGCGACCGCCAGCTGTCGAGGAAGCGGGTGTGGAGGTTGTCGATCGGCTGGTCGCCGGCGTGCGCCGGGCACAGCTCCGGCGCGTCTGCCGCCGCCATCGACAGCAGCAGCCGCGCATCGGCGCCCTTGGCGTCCCAGGGGTCGCGCCGGCGCCAGGTCAGCAACCGGTCCACCACGGCCGCGGCCCCGGGTGGCGCGGAGCGCTCCAGCGCGCGGTACGACCGCCGCCGGAACGGCAGGTCCCGGGCGACGTCCAGCAACAGCGTGGCCTCGGCCTGGCCGAGCACCCCGGCGGCGACGGCGCGGCGCAGCTCGACCCGGATGTTCACGAGCGGCTCGCTCAACGTGCGGTGGCCCTCCTCGGCGGGCCCGTGCACCACCGCCACCTCGTCGTCGCCGGTGACGACACCGTCGCGGTAGAGCTGGAACACCTCGCCCACGCCACGCATGCCGAACGGCCACAGCTCGGCGGCGCGCAGCGCACCCATGCTGGCCGCGCCGGCCACTGTCACCCCGCGGTCGAGCAGGTCGAGGATCTCCCGGTGGCGTACGGGCGGGTGTTGCAGGAAGAACCCGTCGACGACGAGGACCCGGTCGCCGGGGCCGACGTCCAGGCGGAGCAGGTCGCCGTGCGCGACGGGCGGCAGCACCACCGCGTCGGGCAGCAGCCGGCCGACCTCGTCGGCCGGCAGGCTCGGACCGATGAAGACGACGTCAGTCACGGGGCACTCCTGGTCGGGTACTCAGGGCCCGCTCGTCGAACATCCGCAGGCCGGGGGCGAACACCTTGCTCACCGGGATGCCGATGTCGTCGTGCGTCAGGTCGACGCTGAACGGCTCGACGCCGGTTATCCGCTGCACCCGCGACGCGAGCTCGCGCAGCACCTGGGTCACGTCCCCGGCGGGCGGGGGGTCGCGGCGGACCGGCCGGACCGGCCGGTCGACGGTGGGTGGCGGCACCGGCGGCGCGCCGACGTCGTGGTACGCGGTGGCGTCGATGTCGTCCCGGGCCCCGGAGACCATGACCAGCCGCGACTGTGCCGCCTCCGACATGGCCCGGCCGACAGCGATCTCCGGGTCCACGTGGCAGCCGAAGCCGCCGAAGGTGACCGGCAGGTCGGGGGACCAGATCGAGGCGGCGTAGCAGGGCACGCCGACCGCGTTCGTGATGTCGCAGACCTCCACCCAGCAGCCGGCCCGCACCAGCGCCTCGTGCACGGTGCGGGTCATCGCGTTCGTGGCGGTGCTCGGGTCGGTGTAGGTGCGCTCGGCCAGCGGCGAGGTGCAGTACGGGGCGATGCAGTCGCGCTCGACGACCTCCAGCAGGGCGTGCAGGCTGGCCTCGGCGAAGGTGTTGCCGGTGGCCAGCCCGTTGCTGCTGGGGGTGAACAGGGCGCGGTCCCAGCCCCGCCGGACGGTGAAGTCGAGTTCGATCGTGGCGCGCGGCACCAGGCAGGGCGCTCCGGTCACCAGCCCACGGCCGGCCACCCAGTCGAGGTCGACGGCGGGGGTCAGGGGCGACCGCTCCGCCAGGTGCAGCCACCGGACGTCGTACGGCAGGTCGAGCGCCTCGGCCGGGGACCGGACGGCGGTCCCCGGCCGGAGGTTCTCGGCATGCCAGGACTCGATGCTCTCCATCACCGCGCTGACCCGGGACTGCGTCGCCGTGGCGCCGGTGCCGACGCTCACCGCCATGGTGGCTCCGACCGGCCGGTAGGCGACGTGCACCGGTAGGCCGATCTCGTCGAGCCGGGTGATGTCGGCGACCCGGGTGATCCGGAACCGGTCGAGCATGCCGCCGACCCGTGCCCAGGTCTGCTCCACAGTGGCCGTCCGGTAGGTGCCGGATCGGAACGCGATGGTCTCGGTCGTGTCAGTCATCGAGGCTCCCGGCGGGGTGCGGAGGGGAACTCAGACGATGAGGACGGCGATGATGTTGACGTTGTTGTCGGCCGCCGGCGCCACGCCACCGGCGACGGTCTCCAGCTCGGCCTCGGTCAGCTCGTTGAGGTCGACCAGCGGCACCTCGGGCACGTGCAGCACGTGCCGGCCGGGCGTACCGGACCAGTCGGCGACGATCTGCTCCTTGGTGTAGAGCGTGGCGGGCTGGGCGCGGTCGACCTCGACGGTGGCGCCGGGGGCGACCGGCAGGCCGGCCGCCGTCGCGTAGCCGGTCGGGTCGGCGAGGAGCCGCTGCAGTTCCTCGTCGCTGCGCCACACCGCGGTGACCAGTTCCGAGTACTTGGTCACGAATCTCGCGCCGTATTCCTGCTCGTCGTTGCTCATCGTTCGGTCCTTTCCTGGGGCTGCGGGCCGGGCGGTTAATTGCTGTGGCGAGAACGCTAGGAAGATCGAGGTTCGGCAATCAAGGATTTCCGCTGACTGCCATCAGAATCTGCCGTGCCGGCCGGCGGGCGGCAGACATCGGTGTCAGGTGCAGCAGCACGGGCAGCAGCACGCGCAGCTGGAGTCCAGGCCGGCGACGACGCTGTCCAGCTCGTCCTCGGCCAGCTCCGTCTCGGCCACCGGCAGCAGCGAGGGCACGAAGAGCACGAAGGCGCCGCTGGACTCCGCCAGCTCCCACGACTTGACCTGCACCTCGAGGTCCGGATCGGCGTCGGCGACGTCCCGGACCACCCGGACCTGCACCTCTTCGGGCAGGTGAAGGCCATAGCCGGCGAGGAACCCCCGCGGGTCCCGGTCGAGCGCCTGCTCCTTGGCCGGGTCGGCCCAGACGTCGGCGACCAGCCGGCTGTACGCGGCCACGAAGACCGCTCGATCGACATTTGTCACACCCCTGCTCCCTTCGACGGTCGGCCGCCCACGACGACACCGGGGGCGGCGACAGGCAGCGCGGGAGGGTCCGGGCCGCCGGTTCCGATTCATCGTGGGCCACCGGCCGTTCCGGCCCGCCGGACGAGTGGGAATTTCATCGAATGCGGCCGCGACAGGGCCGCGGCGCGGCGAAAGCCGGGTAATGGAAATCAACGGCGTGACGCGGATTGGCGATTCTAATGATTGTCATCAGTGTGAACAAGTAGTAATTCCTCGCCTGTCACCCGCGCGGCGCCCGCACCTACGCTGCGATCGTCGGATCGCCCACCGTGACAGCGGTCCGGCGGCTGCCGTGTTCCGTCACCGAGTGCTGCCGGAGGCCACCGTGACCATCGACGAGGTGACGACGACACCCGGCGGCCCGGCCGGGTACAGCGTGGACGAACTCGCCCGCAAGGTCGGCATGTCGCCGCGCAACATCCGCGCCCACCAGGCCCGGCGGCTGCTGCCCCCACCGGTTCGGCACGGCCGGGCCGCGCTCTACGACGACTCCCACGTCCGCCGGCTGGACGCGATCCTCGCCCTGCAGCGGCAGGGCTTCAACCTGGTCTCCATCGAGGCCATGCTCGGGGTCCGGGCCGGTGACGAGGCGCCGGACGGGCTGACCGCGATGCTGCAGCGCCTGGCCGCCGACCGTCCCGCGCTGGCCCATGCGCTGACCCGGCACGGCGTGATCGGACGAGCCGACGACGGCACCGTCCGCACCTCCCGGCCACGTCCGCTGCGCGCCGCCCTGGACCTGCATCGGGTACGGGTGGGCACGGTGCCGGCGTTGCAGACCCTCAGCGAGGTGCTGGACAGCCTCCGGCCGGTCGCCGACGATCTGGTCGCCGCCGTCACCGCCCGGCTGCTGGCCCTCGCGCCGGAGCTGGTGCGCAGCGGCAACCGATCGTCCTGGGCCGACCTCGACCGGGAGACCCTGCTGTTGACCCAGGGCGTGGTCGGCGTGCTCACCGAGGCGTTCCGGCTGGCCGTGGAGAACCAGGCCGAGGCGCACGTCGCGGAACTGCTGGAGAACCACCTCGGCACGGACGTGTGCGTGGAGGACGGCGCGGTCATCGACAACGGCTGACCGGCCCTCAGCCCGTCGCGGGCTGCCCGTCCGGCTGCCGGCTCTCCACCACGGCGTCGGACCGTTCCGGCTGGTCCACGAGTTGCCGTCGCGCCAGCCGGTGGAACAGCCCGTCGGGCTGGTCCATCAACTCGTCGTAGGTGCCCCGCTGGACGATCCGCCCCGCTTCGAGCACCACGATGGTGTCCGCCGCGCGGACCGTGGACAGCCGGTGGGCGATCACCAGCCGGGTCGCGGCCAGGTCCGCGGTGCTCCTGGTGACCACCTCCTGGGTCCGGTTGTCCAGCGCGCTCGTCGCCTCGTCGAGGAAGATGATCCGGGGCCGGGGAGCCAGCGCGCGGGCGATCAGCACCCGCTGACGCTGCCCGACGGAGAGCGTCCCGCCGCCGAACGGCACCATGGTGCTCATCCCCATCGGCAGCGCCTCCAGGTCGTCCGCGAGGCCGGCCATCCGCGCCGCCTCCCAGACCTGGTCCAGCGGGAAGCTGCCGGCGCCGCAGATGTTGTCCCGCACCGAGCCGGCGAAGAGCTGGCCGTCCTGCAGGACCACCCCGCACTGCCGGCGGACCGCGTGCACGTCGAGTTCGGCGAGGTCCTGGCCGTCGTAGAGCACCGCGCCCTGCTGCTGGCGTTCGAAACCGAGCAGCAACCGGAGCAGTGTGGACTTCCCGCAGCCGCTCGGCCCGACGATGGCGACGAACTCACCCGGGCGCACGTGCAGGTCGATGTCGACGAGCACCGGCGGCTCGTCCGGCTGGTAGGCGAAGGTGACCCGGTGCAGTGCGACCTCACCGCGCAGCTCGCCCGGGTCCACCCGGTCCGGCCGGGCCTCGGGGTCGGCGCGCAGGATGTCCCGCAGGCCGCCCAGGCGGGGCACCGCCGCGATCACTTCGACCCCGGCCGACACCAGCACGAGCAGCGCGCCGAGCAGCATCGCGAAGCTGACGTTGAGGACGAAGAAGTCGGCCGGCGTGACCCGGCCGGCGAGCGGTCCCATCAGCACGGCGAACAGGACCAGTTGACCGGCGACCGGCAGCACCGTGGCGAACGCGACCAGGCCCGCCTGGCTCTGCCGGACCCGTTGCAGCGCCGCCCGGGCCACCGCGGCCACCTCCGACCAGCGGGCGTGCGCCCGGGCCTCGGCGGCCGCCACCTTGATCTTGACGATTCCCCCGAGCAACTGGTTGGTCATCGCCGCCGCCCGGTGCTCGGCCGGAAGCGCGATCCGTTGCCGGCGGACGATCAGGACGGCGAACGCGCCGAAGGCCAGCATGGTGACGGCGACGATCCCCGCCCCCCACAGCCCGAGCACGGGCTCGACCACCAGGAGCAGGCCGAGGGTCACCGCGACGGTCGCGGCCGCGGAGACGAGCTGCGGCAGCAGCGCGCTCAGCGCCTCGCCGACGAACGAGATCCCCAACATCGAGTTGGCGATCTCACCACTGCTGCGACCGGTGAAGAACCGGGCGGGCAGCCGCATGAGCCGGTCCCAGAGCGCCAGGTGCGCGCCGGACTGCAACCGGCCCTCCAACCGCAGCAGCCGCAGGTTCTGCACCACGCCGACCAGTCCCGCGACCACAGCGGCGCTGAGCATCAGCGCGAGGAAACCGAACAGGCCGTCCACCTCGCCCTGCCGGGCCAACTGGCCCAGCACCTCGCCGGTGGCCAGCGGCACGCCCAGGCCCAGCAGCGCCACGCAGGCGGCGGCGACGAGCAGCCCGCGCACGTCGCGGGCCGCACCGACGAGCCCGGCCCGCAGCAGGTGGCGCATCCGGGCGGCCTGCGGCAGCGGCGCCTGCACCTGGGTCGCCTCGGCGGCGAACGTCGCGGCGACCGTCGCGTCGATCGGCCCGTACGCCCGGGTCTCCGGGTCGACGTGGTGGTAGCGGCCCCGGCGGAACACCAGCGGCACCGCGACGGCACGGGACGGGTCGTCGCCGGTCCGCCACCCCACGAGCGGCCCCAGGTCCCGCCGCCACCACCGGTCCGGAAGCCGCACCTCGCGCAGGAACAGGCTGGACGCCCGGGACACCGCACGCACCGCCACCCGGTCGTCAAGTGGCGCGCCGCTGCGGTCGGCCGGCTCGTTGACCGGGCTGCCCATCCCCTCGGTGACCACCCGGACCACCGAGGCCGCCCGCCCGTACCTGTCGAAGCCGGCCTCGGTGTCCGGAACCGGGAGCGCACCGCCCGCGCCGATCACCCCGAGCGACCGGCGGGCCGCCGCGGCGAGCACCTCGGCGTCGATCTGCCGGCGCCGCTCCACGCCGCTCAGCAGGGCCGCGTCGGCCTCCTCGACGCGGGTCTCCACCATCCGCAGCAGCCGCACCACGTGCTGGTCGACCGCCGACCGGAGCTGACCGCTGACCAGCAGGTCCCAGCTGCCGTGGCTCTCCACCGCGCACGGCGACTCGGCCACCACCCAGTCCCGCTCGGCGACCAGCAACAGCTCCCGCTCCCCCGACATCTCCGCCGGACCGCCGTCGTTGCGGCGCAACTGCCCGCCGGCGCTGCGCAGCCACCAGGCACCGCCGGTGGAGACGAGGGCGCTCCCCTGCGCCAGCGACACGATCTCGCGCCCGCTCAGGGTGGACGCCTCCCGGGGCGCCTGCCCGCGGCGCAGCGCGTCGGCGACGGCCACCAGCACCAGGTCCACCGCCGCGACCAGCTCCGCCGCGGCGCGCCGCGCCCGCGGCGACACCTCCTCGTCCGCCGGGAGGCCGGGCCGTACCTGCCGCTCCAGCAGCGACAGGTGGGGCCGGGACAGCCCGCGCAGGTCCGTGCCGGGCAGCGGCACCAGGATCAGCTGCCACACACCGATCGCGGTGGACGTCGGCACCAGGCCACCCGCCGGCAGCCGGGCCACGTGGTGCCGGCGCGACGGGTTCGTCCCGACCCGGCGCACCGCGAACAGGTCGGCCTCGCCGCCGGTCACCAGCCAGCCCGCCACCGGGTCGTCGAGGCGGCAGACCTGGCGTACGCCGTCGGCGCAGAAGCCGATCAGATTGCCGGGCGAGGGATTCTCCACCGCGCCGCTCATCAGCGTCTCCTCGGGTCGTCGTGGTCAGTGGTCCCGGACCAGGCGCGCGTACGCGCCGTCGCGGGCGACCAGTTGCTCGTGGGTGCCGCGCTCCACCTCCCGGCCGCCGTCCAGCACGACGATCAGGTCGCAGTCGCGGACCGTGGACAGGCGGTGGGCCACGATCAGGCAGGTCGCCCCCCGCCGCCGCAGGTGCCTGTCGATCTGGCGTTCGGTCTCGGCGTCCAGCGCGCTGGTCGCCTCGTCGAGCACGAGAACCCGGGGATTGCGGACGAGCGCGCGGGCGATCTCGAGCCGCTGCCGCTGCCCGCCGGAGAAGTTGCGGGCGTTCTCCCGTACCGGGCTGGCCAGGCCGCCCGGCCGGGCCGCCACCTCGTCGTAGAGGCAGGCGTCGGTCAGCGCGGTGACGACGTCCTCGTCCGCGACTGTGAGGTCCCACATGGTGACGTTGTCGCGCACCGTGCCCTCGAACAGCCGCTGGTCCTGGTCCACCATGGCCACCGTGGCCGCCCAGAGTCCGTCGTCGGTCCCCGGCCGTTCGAGGCCGTCCACGGTGACCCGCCCGGTCCACGGGCGGTAGAGCCCGGCCACCAGCCGGCCCACTGTCGACTTGCCGCTGCCCGACCGCCCGACGAGCGCCACCCGGGCACCCGGCGGCAGGTCCAGGCTGAAGTTCTCCAGCAGCGGCCGGCCCAGCGGGTTGTAGCCGAAGGTGACGTCCTCGATGCGCAGGTGCCCCTCCATCGGCGCCAACGGCCCGGCGGGCCGGTCCCCGGCCGACGGCAGCGGGTACCGCTCCACGTCCCGCAGCCGGTTGAGGTCGGCGCTCATGTCCTGCAGCCGCGAGCCCAGCGCGGTCAGGTTGCCCAACGGCCGGTTCATCGCGGCGGCCAGGCTCTGCATGCCGACCAGCACGCCGACGCTCATCGCCTCCGCCACCACCTGCCGGCTGCCCAGCCCCAGCAGCACGGCGGTGGTCCCGGAGGCGAGGAACGCGGGCAGGACGGAGAGCACAGCGGTGGGCACCCCCAGCCGCTGCTGGCGGGTGGCGACTGTGGCGTGGCGCGCCGCGAACCGGGCCACGGCGCGTTCCTCCTCGCCGCCGGCCTTCACCGTCTCGATCATCTGGACCGTGGTGTAGACGGTGGTCACCAGCTTGCTGCGGTCCGCCTGGAGCCCGGCGACGGCTGTCGACCGGGTCGAGGCGACGTAACGCAGCACGCTCACGTTCAGCCCGGCGAGGACCGCCGCGCAGAGTCCGAGCAGCAGGTCGTACTGGCAGAGCAGCGCCCCGTACGCCAGCACCAGGCCGGTGTCCACCACCGTGGTGGCCGCGCGGCGGGTGAGCACCTCGGCGACCACCTCGTTGCCCCGGACCCGCTGGCTGAGGTCGGCGGCCTGCCGCTGGTCGAAGAAGGCCGGCGGCAGCCGCAGCAGATGTCGGAAGAACCGGGCCGCGCTGCTCAGGGCGAGCGCCGTCTCCGCGCGTACGGTCAGGCGTTGCTGGAGCAGGCCGGCCAGGAAGGTCAGCACGGTGGCCACCGCCACCGCCGCCACCAGGCCGGCGAACGCGGCCCGGTCCTCCTGGAGCAGCACCCGGTCGACGAAGACCTTCGCCATCACCGGGATGGTCAAGCCGACCACGGCGATCAGCAGGCCGAGCAGCAGCATCTGCGCGATCGCCGAGCCCGGGCCGCGCCACCGTTCGGCCAGCGCCCGCACCAGCCGGTAGCGGGTGCCGCCCGGCCGGAACTCCGGGCCGGGCTCCATGGTGAGCGCGATGCCGGTGAAGGCGCCGTCGAACTCCTCCCAGCTCACCGCGCGGGGGCCGGTGGCCGGATCGTTTATGAAGACCTTGCGGCCGAGCCCCTCCAGCACCACGAAGTGCTCGAACCGCCAGAACAGCACCGCCGGCAGCGCCACCGTGGCCAGGCCGGCCAGGTCCATCTGGAAGCCCTTCGCCACCATCCCGTACCGGCGGGCGCCCCGGAGCACAGTGGCCGCTGTGGAGCCGTCCCGGCTCACCCCGCACACCCGGCGCAGCTCCTCCAGGGGTACGTGCCGGCCGTGGTGGGCGAGCAGGATGCCGAGCGCGGCGGCGCCGCACTCCACCGCCTCCATCTGGATCAGGGTGGGCGTACGGACCCGTCGACGCCGGATGCGGGGAGGCTCCGGCGTTCCGGTGGCGGCGGTCGGGGGCGCGCTCATCGTCCCAGCAACCAGTCGATCGGGTGTTCCTGGTCCACCGTGAACCAGGCGGTGACCTCGCTGGCCGAGTTGAGCTGGAACGGCGGCGGGGACTTGGTCCAGCGCAGGCCACCCGGGGCCGCCGGGTCGGGCTCCAGGGTGACTGTCACCCGGACCACGCTGCCCCGGGCGAGCAGCCGCCGGACGTCCGGCCCGGTGCCCAGGAAGGCGCGCAGCGAGGCCTCGGTCTCCGGGAAGGCGCCGATGGTGGTCACCCGGCCGGCCAGGGTGCCGAACACGTTGCGGGGCGCCGCCGCGGCGGCCACCTCGACGGGTACGCCCGGTTGCAGCAGGGGCGCGGCGACGGCGGGAGCGTAGACGACGGCCTGCAACGCGTCCCCGGCGGTGTCGAGCCGTTCCAGGTCGGCCAGGTGCGTGCCGGGGGTGACGATCTCGCCCTCCGAGACCAGCCAGGCCACGACGTACGCGTCACCCGGCGCGTTCTCCACCCGCACCTTGCCGTCCATGGTGCGCAGGCTGTAGAGGGGCGTGCCCTTCGTGACCCGCTGGTGCGGCGACGCCCACACCTTGGTGACCTGGCCGCTGTCGAGCGCGTCGAGGGCGGAGATCCCGTTGGAATGGATCAGCACCCCGGCGGCCTCGACGGTCCGGGGCACCACGGTGCGCACCGACCAGACCCCGGCGGCCACCACGACGATGACCAGCGCCACGGTGGCCAGCCAGTTCGGCACCGTGGTCAGCCGGACCGCGCGGTCGAGCTGCTCGGGCGCCTCCAGCTGACGCAGCGCCTGCCGCCGGAACTTCACGGCCGGGCCCCCGTGTCGGCGGGACGGCGCGAGCCGAGCAGGAAGTCGGCCACGCTCGGTTCGACGAGCGGATCGAGCCCGGACAGCTCGGCGAAGGCCTGGGAGTCCCCGGCGCCGAGGGCGCACGGCGCCAGCCCCATGGCGGTGGCGACGAGGTACATCTGCTGGGTCAGCACACCCGCGTCCTTGAGAATCATGGCGTAGCTCATCCCTTCGTACTTCCACATCAGCCGCTGGACCCGGGCGGTGACCACCAGGACCGTCTGCGGCGGCCGGGGCATGGCGCCGGCCGCCCGGGCGTACGCCAGCAGCCGGTCGGCGGCCGCGCCCCAGCCGGCGACCGGCTCCAGCCGGTGCCCGACGCCGTCGTAGTGGTAGAGCCCGGGGTCGAGCCCGGCGCAGCGCGCGACAAGCGGATAGATCTCCAGCTCGTAGACACCGCCGCCGCCCGGGTAGGGCCGGTGGCCCACCTCCTGTCCACCGGCCTCGCCGACGACCGTGGTGTGCTGCGACCGGTACAGGAACTCGGCCAGCCGCTCCAGGGGCAGCGGCGCCGTGTCGTCGTGTTCGCGCACGCTGCGCCGGTCCGCGACGACCTGGCTGAACGCGGGATCCGCCTTGGCGATCGTCGCCAGGTCGGGCAGCGGCAGCTCGACCGCCCGGCCCCCGTCGTACGGGCGGCGCAGCGGCTGCGGCGCGAAGCGTTCCCGCATCCGGTAGGTGCCGCCCACCGGTAGCGCGTGCCGGCCGGCCCGGGAGCGGTGGTGCAGCCGCAGCTCCTCCGGCGACCAGTAGGCGAGCGGCGCGTCGTCGTGCTCCGCCTCGTACTCGGCGTCGGTGACCAGGATCCGGGCGGTGGCCAGCTCGTCGAGCACCCGCCCGGCGGCCTCCGGCGGCACGCCGAGCATGCGGGCCACCGTGTCGGGTCCGAGGCCCGGCACGGCGGCGGCCAGCACCGCGCCGACGGCGGCGTCGGCGCAACCGACGGTGAGGGTGCTCAGCGACGACGCGGCCACCAGCGTCCCCCGATCGTGCTGGAGGGTGGCGAAGCGGGAGAGCCGGTAGCGGACCCCGGGGGTGTGCGGGCGGCTCTCCGGCAGGCTGCCCCGGCCCAGTCCGGTGGGCACGAGGTCGAGCAGCGCCCGGTCGTCGACCTGGACGCGGCGCTCCAGCCAGGAGTGGGCGAGCAGCCGGCGCAGCAGCAACTGCGCCGGCAGCACCCGGCTCTCCCCCTCCAGGCCGCTGATCAGCCGGCCGACCTCGACGTCGCCGACCCAGTCGGCGGCGAGGCGCAGCAGCAGCGCCCGCCGGCCCATGCCGGGTCGCTCCAGGGTGAGCCGGAAGCGGGTCTGCCGCAGCAGCAGCGAGCCGTCCTCACCGAGTCGCAGCTCCGCGTCACGGCGCAGCCGGTACGACTCCTGGACCGGAGGACCGCCGCCGGCGCCGTTCACGACGACCGCCGCCGACCGGTCGGGTCCGCCACTGTGGTCATCCCCCACCATCCCTTCCACGTTCACCGGCGGGCCGGGAGCGCCGGCTAGAAGAACACGTTCAGCGGGTTGGCCGACGTCTCGTCGGCGGCCAGCGGGTCCCGGCCGAGGCGGCCCGGCACGTCCCACAGCCGACCGGGGCCGAGCCGGCGCCAGAAGTGCCGCAGGCCCGGCACGACGACCTTCACCACGGCCAGGTCGACGTCCGGGCGGGACTGGTCGACGACGATCATCTCCAGGCCGGCCCGCTCCGCCCGGCGTACGCACCGGCGCACGTCGTCGCCCACGTCGCCGGTGGTCAGCGTCGGGTGGTCGGCGGCGGTGCGCGGCGGCCGGGTCGGATCCGGGGACAGCCACTGCTGGTCGGCGACCCGCACCGTGCCGAACCAGCGCGCGGTGTCCGGGTCGTCGCCGCCGTACCGGTTGCGCTCGGAGGTGGGTCCGGGCACGGCGGGCAGGAACTGGTTCACCTCGGTGAGCGCGCGGGTCAGCGCGACCCGCGCGTCCAGGTGCGCGCCGAAGCCGACCAGGACGTCCTCCGTCCCGCCGTCGGCCCGCCGGGACACCGCGGCGAACGTGGGTACGCCGAGGTCGGCGGTCAGATCGAGGGCCCACAGCTCGCGGCTCAGGGCGGTGGCGTGGTGGTCGACGCAGGCGGTGGTCCACGGGTCGGCGAACGAGGCGAGGTCCACGCCGGGCATCCGGGAGCGGTGGTACCACCACAGGGCGACGCTGTCCCGCTCCACGAGTTCGCAGAAGCCCTGCAGGATCGCCTCGGACAGGTTGCCGCCGGCCGCGCAGCCGTTCGAGTCGGCCGAGCACACCCCCAGCCCGGTCAGCTCCGGGTGGCCGTACCAGCAGTACGCGGCGGGCAGCTCGCGCGGCGTCTGCCGGGTCAGCGACCAGCCCGTCGTCCAGTCCAGCTCCACGTCGTCGGGCAACGGGCGGGGAACGCGGTGCAGATGGCCGAGGTCGCGGTTGAGCCGGTCCCGGTCGGCGTACTGGCGGTCCGAGAACAGCAGCAGCTCGCGCAGGTGCACCGCGCGGTCCGGACCGAGCTGCCGGTAGGTCGCCCGGTGCACCGGTCGGTCGCCACGCCACACCCCGCAGTAGCGCTCCACCGCCTCCCCGATCGCGCTCATCCGGGCCTGGAGGTCGGTCCGGCCCTTGCCGCCGCTCTGCCCGCGCAGGTTGCGGCGCAGCCCGGCGAGCTCGCGGGGCTGGGCGAAGTTGTGCCCGGCGGAGTAGGTGTGGGTGACGCCGTTGTCGGTCGCCTCCAGCGGGGTCAGCCGGCTCACCACGCCCAGGTACCGGCTGACGTGGTGGGCGAGTGCCGCGTACGTCTCGGCGGGTTCCCGGGTACGGGAGTCTCCGGCCCGGCTGGGCTGGGCGCCGCTCGGTGGCAGGTCGATCCGGGGCTCGGCCTTGCGGACGAGGTCCGGGTCGCCGCACGCGGGGCACTGCGGTTGGCGTACGAGCCGGTGGCTCTCCGTGCTCAGGTCCCGGGTGTCCAGGGCCACCATCCGGCCGGTGAGGCGGGGCGACGTACCCCGCACGGCGAGCACGGCGAGTTCGGCGGCGAGCAGGCCGGCGGCGGTGGTGGCCAGTCCGGGCAGGACCGCCCGTCCGGGCTGCGGCAGCGGACCGGCCAGGTCCTGCCCGCCGAGGAACGCGTTCACCTGCTCGTTCTCCTGCCAGCGTTGCCGCAGGCAGGCCCAGCAGCCGGTACGGCCCGGCACCAGGTGCGGGCCGAGGAAGACGACGTTGCCGTGCGGCCGGGCCAGGGTCCAGGCGCGACCGGCGGCCAGGTGGCGGTCGTTCATCGACGCCAGCCGGGGGTCGAGCATCGACGACGGCAGCACCAGCACCTGGGCGTCGTCCGGGCCGGGGTCCGGTCCGTCCGGCCCGACCACTGTCACGGCGAGTCCGAGGGCGCGCAGCGCGTCGGCGGTCTCGGCCACCCGGGGCGCCCCGAGGTCCACGACGGTGACCGGGCCACCGGCCATCCACCGCCGCCCCGCCTCGGGCGGGACGCCCCGGGCGTCCCAGCCGGCGGCCTCGGCCGGCGAGGTGTGCGCCGGGCCGGACGTGAGCAGGCCGTGGTCACGCAGCCGGGCGAGGGCGGTGGCGACGGCGGCGACCGGGTGCCGGGTGGCCAGCCGGGCCACCACGTCGGCCAGCGGCGCGGCGCCGTCGAGCTGGTCGGCCAGGTCCGCGGCGACCGGATCGTCGACGAGCAGGCTGCGGGTCTCCCCCAGCACCACGAGCGGGCCGTCGGGCAGCCGCACCGGCACGTAGTCCGATCGGAAGCGCGGACGCCACATGGTTCCTCCCGAGCCTGGTGGCCGGGCCGCGGGTACCACCGGCCCCGCCGGCGATCACGGCTGCTGTCATCGTCGCGGTCCGCGGCCTCCGATCCCGAGTGATGCCACCGGTTTCTGCCGTCGGCGGGGTCGGTGCGCGGTCAGCCGGCGGTGACCGTCAACGCGGTGTCGTTGAGTCCCAGCACCGACGTGCCGGTGGTCTGCTCCGGTACGAGCAGCAGGAAGGTCTCCACCCGGTTGACCCGGATGGATTTTCCGCTCACCGCCGTGCGATGACCGGTGGCGATCAGGTCCGGGCTCTGCGGCACCATCCGGACGGTGGCCGGACCGCCGGGCGCCGGGCGCAGCGTGTCGGTGGCGTGGACGGTCAGGAAGGTCAGCGTGCCGGTCGGCGTCGTGACCGCGCAGTCCGACCACTCCGCCCGGTCCAGGGTTCGCCGGACCTCCGCGCCGACGCCGGCGAGTTGCTGCCCGTAGACCTCCCAGCCGCCGGCGAACTGGCCGTCGAGCAGCGGGCTGGACGCGATCAGGGACCGGTTGCCGGTGGTCGACCCGATGCTGCGGGCGAACACCTCGGCGGCGAGCGCCCGGCGGCTGGTCTCGTCCAGGGCGGTGCCGCCCTCGGTGGCCGGCCGGCCGTCGATGCTCCGGGCGGCCACCAGCGCAGGCTGGGTGACCTGGACGTTGTGGCTGAGCTTCCACTGGCCGTCCGTGCCGAGCACGAACTGGCTGACGTCGGTGGGGGCCAGCTCTGAGCCGGCCAGCTTGAGGGTGGCCGTGACGAGGAAGCACGCCGGGTCGCCGGGCGGCACCGCGAACGCCGGGTTGATG
>NZ_JAGPXV010000239.1:0-8169 GCF_018070405.1 Micromonospora sp. D75 | reverse complement strand
GACGCGGCAGCCGCGCGGGACAGCGGGCGGTCGGGCGGGCGGCGTCGATCGGCGTCGGGTTCTTCCTGGCCGCCGCCGGTGGCGTCGGACTCCGCCTGGTCGCGTTCGGCGGTTGCGGGCTCGGACCGGTCCCGTCCGGCCGCGTCGGATGCCGACTGGCCCGCGTCGGCGGTGCCGGAGTTGCGGCGGCCGGCGTCGGAGTCGGAGTCGGGCTGGTCGCGGTCGGCGTCGTCGGGCCGGTCGGCTCCGGAGACGGGCTGGTCGTCCTCGGCGGCTTCGGAGACGGGCTGGTCGCGGTCGGTGGCCCCGTCGGGTTCGGAGCAGTCCCGGCCGGCGGCGGATCCCTGGCAGCGGCGTCGGGCGGCCGACCGTGAACCGCCGGAGCCGCCGCCTGCGGTCGACCCGTGGGACGCGTCGGGCGTGCACGCCTGGGGCCGGTCGGCGCCCGGTGGCCGCTGGGAGCAGGCGGAACGCCGGTGGGACCGCACGGAGCACACGGGCGAGTGGGACCGGTTCACCGACACCGGTTATCTGGAGCCGGTGCGCGACGAGGTCGATCCGTGGGATCGCACGGCTCCGCCGGTGCGGGAGGGATGGGCGTCACCGGAGCGGGCCGAGGCGTTCTGGTCGGGTACCCGGCTGGCCGGGGACGATCCGCGGTGGATGGAGACACCGCCGTCGGCGCCGAGGTCACCGGCGGTGGCGTACTCGGCTCCGCGTCCGCGTGCCGTGCCGCGCGGTCGGCCGGTGACGCCGGCCGGGTCGACGCTGCGCCGGCGGGTGGAGACGATCGGTGGCGGCTCGTGGGGCCGGCGGCTGGAAGACGACCTGCTGGATCCGGATCCGGGCGGTCCGCTGCGGCCTCTGGTCTACACGGTGGCCTGCTATCTGGTCCCGGCCGTGCTGCTACTCGTCGGTCTGCTGTTCCTGAGCGGTCAGCCGCCGGAGGGTTGCGTCACCGACATCACCGGTGGCGGCTGCGACTCGCCGCGTACGCATGCCCTGGATTCGCTGGTGTCGGCGGCGCCGCGGTTCGGTTTGGCGTTGGTGAGCAGCCTGGTGGTGGCGGTGCTGCTACGGCAGGTCGGGACGACCTGGCGGGCGGCGACGGTGGCGCTGGCGGCTGCCGTGGTGGGCGGTGGTCTGTCGACCGTGGTGATCAGCGCGGTGACCGGCAACCCCCTCGGCTGAGACCCGGAGGTGCGGCCGGGGCCGTGGTGACGGAGATGCGGAAGGGCCCGCACCGGTGTCCGGTGCGGGCCCATCGCGTCGTGCTACGGGTGTCAGCCCTTGACCACGTTCAGGTCGAACTTGGCGGTCACCTCGGGGTGCAGCCGGATGCTGACCGGGTAGGAGCCGAGCGCCTTGATGTGGCCGGGCAGCTCCAGCCGGCGGCGGTCCAGGGTCGGGCCGCCGGCGGCCTTGACGGCGTCGACGATCTCGGCCGGGGTGACCGAGCCGAAGAGCCGGCCGCCGTCGCCGGCGCGGGCCTTCAGGTTGACCTTCAGACCCTCGATCTGGGTCTTGACCTCGGTGGCGTGGCCCAGGTCGCGGATCTCGCGGGCCGAGCGGGCCCGCTTGATGACCGTGACCTGCTTCTCCGCGCCCTTGGTCCAGGCGATCGCGAAGCCCTGCGGCAGCAGGTAGTTACGGCCGAAGCCGTCCTTCACCTCGACGATGTCGCCCGGAGAGCCGAGGCCGGACACCTCCTGAGTGAGGATGATCTTCATGTCCGTGCCTCCTCTCAGCGGGCCGTGGCCGTGTACGGCAGGAGCGCCATCTCGCGGGCGTTCTTGACCGCACGGGCGATCTGCCGCTGCTGCTGCGAGGTCACGCCGGTCACCCGCCGAGCGCGGATCTTGCCGCGGTCGGAGATGAACTTGCGCAGCAGCGCGGTGTCCTTGTAGTCGATGTAGGTGATCCCGTCCTTGTCGAGCGGGTTCACCTTCTTCTTCGGCTTGCGAAGTGCCGCAGCCTTAGCCATTGCTCGTGCTCCTGGTTTGCGATCGCGGGCGCTCGGCGCCATTAGAACGGAGGCTCCTCGTCGAAGTTTCCGCCCGAACCACCGCGGGAGGGGGCGGGGGCAGCAGAGGCCCAGGGGTCGTCGAAGTTGCCTCCGCCGCCACCCTGGCCGCCACCACCACCGAAGCCGCCGCCACCGCCGCCGGAGCGGGACATCTTCTGCACCTTCGCCGTGGCGTAGCGCAGCGACGGGCCGATCTCGTCGACCTCCAGCTCGATGACGGTGCGCTTCTCACCCTCACGGGTCTCGTACGACCGCTGACGCAGCCGGCCGGACACGATCACCCGAGCGCCACGCTGCAGCGACTCGGCGACGTTCTCGGCGGCCTGGCGCCAGACCGTGCACGAGAGGAACAGCGGCTCGCCGTCCTTCCACTCGCCGGAGGCCTTGTCCATGAAGCGGGGCGTCGAAGCGACCCGGAACTTGGCGACCGCCGCGCCGGAGGGGGTGAAACGCAACTCGGGGTCATCGGTCAGGTTGCCGATGACCGTGATGGTGGTGTCTCCTGCCATGACCATCTCCTCGCGCACTCATCTTTGTGCCGTACAGGCTCTCAGAGCCGTACGACAGCGTGGATGAGGCTTGATCCGGACGTGCCGGGACTAGATGCTCAGCGCATCTCCGGACGGATGACCTTGGTGCGCAGCACCGACTCGTTGAGTCGGAGCTGACGGTCCAGCTCGCCAACGGCCTCCGGCGTCGCCTGGAGGTCGATGACGGCGTAGATGCCCTCGGCCTTCTTGTTGATCTCGTACGCGAGGCGCCGGCGGCCCCACACGTCGGTCTTCTCCACCGAGCCACCCGCGGTCCGGATCACGTTCAGGTACGTGTCGAGCGACGGGGCGACGGTGCGCTCCTCGAGGCTGGGGTCGAGGATCACCATGACTTCGTAATGACGCAAGACGTGCTCACCTCCTGTGGGCTAAGCGGCCACGGTCCTTCCGTGGCAGGAGGTCGTGCGTCGTTGCCGTGACCGGTTCCGGGGGAACCCGGCTGGACACGGACAACCGGACCAGGATAGCCGGTGCGGACGATCATGGCCGGACCGGTCGGCCGGCACGGCCCGGACGCGGCGACAGGGGCCCACCTTCGGCCTCGAGAGCCGGCAGGTGGACCCCTGTCCACGGGGCCGCGGGGCGTCCCGTCCGCATTCCTTGGGTGGGACCTGGGGAGGAACGACCACACCGATGAGGTTGGATCGAAGACGCCCCGCGGAGCTTTATCGTGTTGTCACCTGTGCTGACCATACAATGGCTCTCGTCACCACTTGGGGTAAATTGAGGATTTAGTCCGGACTTCCATTTGATGTGCCGGATTCCTGATGGATCCCGCCCCGTCGTGCCGGGCCGCACGCCGGGGCGTCCCGTCACCGGGCGTCGGCCCCCTCACCCGTACGTGCTGTGGACCACGTCCGGGCGGAGCGTCGACCATCGATCCCACCTCGGACAACGACCGCCGGGCCGGGTGGTGACGCCTCCGACCCGCCGGGCGTCTCCGGCGAGCGCGGCGACCGTCGCAGGCGCGACGTAGGCTGCCCTGCATGCGAATCGGAGCCCACGTCGATCCGACCGACCCGCTGGCCGAGGCGGCCGCCCGGCAGGCCGAGGCGGTGCAGTTCTTCCTGGCCGACCCGCAGGGCTGGAAGGCCCCGAAGCCGCGCGAGGACGCCGAGCGCCTGCGCGCCGCCGACGTCGACCTCTACGTGCACGCGCCGTACGTGATCAACGTGGCCACGCTCAACAACCGGATCCGCATCCCCAGCCGCAAGCTGCTGCTCGCCCACGCCAACGCCGCGGCGGCCGTCGGCACCAAGGGCCTGATCGTGCACGGCGGCCACGTCAACGCCGGCCAGGACGTCGCCGTCGGCTTCGACAACTGGCGCAAGACCTTCGCGTACGCGGCGGAGTCCGGCGGATTCCCGCTGCCGGTGCTGATCGAGAACACCGCCGGTGGTGACAACGCCTGTGCCCGGCACCTCGACTCGCTGGCCCGGCTCTGGGACGCGCTCGGCGACCACGAGGTCGGCTTCTGCCTCGACACCTGCCACGCCCACGCGGGCGGCGAGGAGCTGCTGGGCCTGGTCGACCGGGTGAAGGCGATCACCGGCCGGATCGACCTGATCCACGCGAACAACTCGAAGGGCGCCTTCAACTCCGGTCAGGACCGGCACGACAACCTCACCGGCGGCACCATCGACCCGGAGCTGCTGGTGGCGGTGATCCGCGCGGCAGGCGCGCCGGTGATCGTGGAGACCCCCGGCGGCGTCGAGGGCCAGGCCGCCGACATCGCGTTCCTGCGCGGGCAGTTGGGTGCGGCGGAGTGACCGCCGAGAAGTCCGGCACGACCGGCCGCCGGTCCGGCGCCGAGACCCGGGCGGACGGGACCGGCGCGAAGAACCCGCCGGACGACGCGGCCGGGGCCGGGCCGGGGAGCGGCTCGCCCGACGAACGCGCGTCCGGCGCGGACAGCTCCGGTGAGGACGACACCGCGGGCACGGTGACGAGTGCCGCCAAGGCGAAGCGGACCCGCAAGGCTCGCCGCACCGGCGCGGCGAAGGCGGCAGGCGCGGCGAGCACCGCCGACAAGACGAGCGCCGCCGACAAGACGAGCACCGCCGACAAGGCGGGTGCCGGCACCGACAAGGCGGAGGCCGGGACCGAGGCCGAGGCCCGGGACAGAGCGGACGCCGCCAAGAAGGACGGCGACGCCGCGGAGAAGAGCGACGCCGCGAAGCAGGACGGTACGGGCGACGACGAGCCGGCCGACCCCTGGTCCGCGTTCGGTCCGGCACCCGAGCCGGTGCTCGGCCGCCCCCGCCGGGCCGTCCGCGCCGTGGGCCGGTTCCTGGTGCACGAGTGGACGCTCGCCGTCGTCGCCGCGCTGGCGCTGGCGGCGGCGATGACCTGGCCCACGCTGCGCTATCCGCGGCACACGCTGCCGCAGGACTACTGGGACCCGAGCCTGCAGGCGTGGCAGATGGCCTGGTCCGGGCACATCCTGCGGACGAACCCGGCGCAGCTGTGGCACTCGAACACGTTCTATCCGGAGAACTGGAGCTTCGCGTTCTCCGACACGCTCCTCGGGTACGCCCCGGCCGGCCTGATCGGGGTCGGCCCGGAGCACGCCGTGCTGCGCTACAACATCATGTTCGTGCTGGCGCACGCGCTCGCCGCGTTCGGCGCGTACGCGCTGGCCCGGCAGCTCGGCGCGGGCCGGATCGGCGGCGCGGTGGCCGGGGCGAGCTTCGCCTACGCGCCGTGGCTGCTGGCCCAGGCCGGCCACCTGCACATCATCTCCAACGGCGGCATCCCGTTGGCGCTGGCCATGCTGGCCCGGGGGCACGGCTGGTCACTGCGGTACGGGTACCGGCCGCGCCGCCGGCACGCGGGCTGGGCGTTCGCCGGGTGGCTGATGGCCGCGTGGCAGCTCAGTCTCGGCTTCGGCATCGGGCTGCCGTTCGCGTACATGCTGGCCGGGGTGGTCCTGGTCTCGGTGGTGCTGTGGTTCGTGCGGCGACGCAAGGTGAAGCGCCCGTTCGGCCGGCGGCTGTTCCTGGCCGACGTGCTGGGCGGGCTCGTCTTCGCGGCGGTGGGCGCGGCGCTGGCGGTGCCCTACTTCAAGGTCGCCGAGCTGCACCCGAACGCGGAGCGCACGATCGGCGACATCGGGCTCTACTCGCCGCCGGCGAGCGGGTTCTTCACCGCGCCGGCCGAGTCCCGGGTCTGGGGTGGTCTGCACGAGGGCGCCCGGGCCGTGCTGCCCTGGCATCCGGAGATGACGTTGCTGCCGGGCTTCGTGCTCTACGCGCTCGCCGCCGGGGGCCTGTTCTTCTCGGTGTGGCGGGTCCGGCACCGGATCTTCCTGCTCGCCGGGGTGCTGGTGACGATGGCGCTGGCGATGGGCACCCGGTTCTTCGGCGGCCGGTTCACCTACGTGCCGTTGTTCGACTACCTGCCGGGCTGGAGCGGGCTGCGGACCCCGGGCCGGATGATGCTCTGGACCACGCTGCTGCTGGGCCTGCTCGCGGCGGGTGCGGTCACCGCGTTCTGCATGCGGGTACGCGAGCTGGCCGCCGAGCGGGTGCCGCCGTGGCCGGGTCCGTGGCTGCGGCTGGCGACGCTGCTGCCGTTGGCGCTGGTGCTGGTGGAGGGGTTGAACGCCACGCCGCAGCCGGTGGTGCCGCGGCAGCCGGCGGCGCTGCGGACCGTGGACGGGCCGATGCTCGTGCTGCCGAGCAGTCAGAACCTGGATCAGCCGGTGATGCTCTGGTCCACCGACCGGTTCCAGCCGATGGTCAACGGCGGCAGCGGCTTCACGCCCCGGTCGCAGGCCCGGATCCGGGAGGCCACTGTCAGCTTCCCGGACTACGCGAGCGTCGACTACCTGCGGCAGATCGGCGTGAAGAACGTGGTGGTGTTGCGCGACGAGCTGGAGGGCACCCCGTGGGAGGGGATGCTGGACCGGCCGGTCGACGCGCTGGGCGTGGCCCGGGAGCAGGTCGGCGATGCGGTCGTGTTCCGGCTCTAGACCGACCTGCTCCCGTCGCTCAGACGGGCACGGGTTCGGCGGGCTGTTCGGCGGCGCGCGCCCGCCAGCGCTGGTGCCAGGGCGCGTCGGGCGCGCCGTCGAGCACCCCGCCGTCGGGGTCGTCGGCGTAGGTCTGCCGGACCGCGTCGAGTTCGGGCCGCACGATGTCCCGGATGACGAACCCGCAGAGCACCGCCACGGTGATCAGGCGCAGGCTCGACGCCAGCACGAAGACGCCCTCGGGGAAGACGGGCCGGGACATGGCGGTGCCGAGCAGTTCGCCGTAGAACGCGGCGAAGTAGCCGACCTCGGCGATCTGCCAGGCGAGGAACGCGCCCCAGCGCGGCCGGGCGAGCACCGCGAGCGGCAGCAGCCAGAGCACGAACTGCTGGGACCAGACCTTGCTGAAGATGAGGAACGCGGCGACCACCAGGAAGGCGAGCTGGGCCAGCCGGGGCCGGCGCGGCGCCAGCAGCGCCAGCCCGGCCACGCCGAGGCAGGCCAGCCCGAAGAGCAGGTACGACACCCAGTTGAGCGTGGGGATGTTGGCGTTGAGCCATTCGAACGGCCCGAGTTCGCCGGGTGCGGACGGGCTGATCCGGCCGTCCAGGTAGCGGCCGATGTACCAGAGCGTGCCCCAGTCGATGGGTCGTGTGGTGTTCAGGTCGAAGAAGCGTTCCCAGTTCTCCCGGTAGGGGATCGCCACCGGCAGGTTGACCGCCACGAGGGACACCAGTGCGGTGGCGGTGGCGACGAGCCCGGCGGCCAGTTTTCCGGCCCGCAGCGCGAGCACCAGGATCGGGCCGAGGAGGAACAGCGGCCACATCTTGGCCGCGCCGCCGAGTCCGATCAGGACGCCCGCCACCGCGGGCAGCAGCATCGCGTACCGGTCGGGGCGGGCGCGTGCCCAGGCCAGCAGGCCGAACGCGGCCAGGCCGATGGCGAGCAGGTCCCAGTTGACGGTGGCGGTGAGCACCAGGGCCGGGGAGAGCGCGAACAACGCGGCGTCCCAGGGTCGTCGGCGGCGCAGGCTGAGGATGACCGCGACGGTGGCGACGGCGAGCGCGCCGAGCACCAGCGCGTTGAGGTTGTAGAACCACTGCCCCTGGTTGATGGCGGGGTTGTCGACGCCGAGGGCGTGCACCGGCAGGCCGAGCGCGCCCATGAAGTAGCCGGTCAGCACCGGGTACTCCACCGGGTGGTCGGCGTAGGGCACCTTGCCCTCGTTGAGCCCTTCGGCGTAGTAGAGCGCCAGCACGTCCGTGTAGCACATGCGGGTGTACTGGATGTTGTTCTGCCACGCGCCGTCCTGGCAGGGGGATTTCTGCACCCAGTGCAGTGCCAGCGTCAGGCAGACCAGCGCCAGCACGATCCGGCCGGCGGTCCAGAACCGGCTCTCGCGGTCGGCCGGCCGGTCCAGGGCGGCGGCGTGGTCGCCGAGCGGCCCGCCGATCAGACCGGAGGCGCCGCGGACGAACCAGTCCGAGCGGGACGGGTGGTCAATCGTCTCTGCCGATCGCGGCGCCGCCTCGGACGCGCCGGGCTCATCGATGCCTGCGGGCGACTGGGTGCTCATGGAGAGGCATCCTGCCGTACACAGGGGGTCGCCGTCCCGTCGG
>NZ_JAGPXV010000238.1:0-8170 GCF_018070405.1 Micromonospora sp. D75 | reverse complement strand
GGGAACCGGAGCCGCTGCGCTGGCTGGCGATGAACGCCGGCCTGAGGATCATGTCCTCAGCCGACCACACCGAGCACCGCACGTCCCGCCCGTCTCGCCGAGCCGATCTCTTCAACCGCTTCCTGGGCCACTGACCCCGGGTTCCCAATCCGTTGATCAAGGAGTTTGTGTCTTCCGGACACGGTTTCCTTGACACAAACTCCTTGATCAACGCGCGGAGGCCGGCGGAGGGGGTCAGTGGTGGGGTGGGATGACCCGGAGGTGGCCCCGGCGGCCCTGCTGGTGGGGGGCCTGGGGCTTGGTGGTGGGTTCGTCCTCCGGAGGGCGCGGCGGGGCCGGGCGGGCGGCCTCACGGACCGCCTCGGCCAGCGCCACCAGGTCGTCGGTGGTGGGCGGCGGCGGCTCGAACTCACCCTCGTGCCGCACCACGTCCCAGCCGCGCGGGGCGGTCAGGCTGCGGGCGTGCGGCTCACACAGGTCGTACGTGTGCGGTTCGGCGAACGCGGCGAGCGGGCCCACCACCGCCGTCGACTCGTTGTAGACATAGGTCAATGTGGCGACCGCTTGCCGGGGGCAGCCGTTACGGGAGCAGCGCCGTGGTGACCTCACGGCGGCAGGGTATCCCCATTACCGGGTCCGGCGCACCGCTTCGCGTTACGACACGCCCGTCATGGTGATCACAATTCCTCCGATCGGCTCCCCGGCGCGCCGGACAGCCGCGCGGCGACGGGTGGACCGCCACCCCGGGCTACCCTGTCCGTCATGACGAGCCCGCAGAACCGCCGCCCCGGCTCCGGCCGGCGCACCCACCGTGACCGGCACGGTCGCGGGCTGCGCGGGCGGCTGGTGCCGGCCACCGTCCCGCTGGCCCGGACGAAGGCCGAGGTCTTCGACGACCTGGTGCTCGACACGGTGGAGACGCTCGAACGCCGGTTCGCCAAGGAGCTGGCCGGGGTGGAGTTCGCGGTCGAGGACGTCCCGCCGGATCTGAACGTCTACGACTCGGACGTGCTGGAGGACGGCGAGGTGCCGCTCGCCCGGCTGCTGCCCGGGCGGCCCGGCCGCCAGGAGGTGCCGCCCCGGATCGTGCTCTACCGGCGGCCGCTGGAGTTCCGCGCGATGGACCGCGAGGATCTCGCCGACCTGGTGCACGACGTGATCATCGAGCAGGTGGCGAATCTGCTCGGGGTGGACCCGGACGAGCTGGCCTGACGCCGCCACCCGGCCGGCCCCCGCCGGCCGGACAGCGACCCGGGCCCGGGCGGCCCCCACCGCCCGTCGGCCCGTACGTGGATCAGGCGGCGACCCGCCGCTTGAGCTTGCGCCGCTCCCGCTCGGAGAGGCCACCCCAGATTCCGAACCGCTCGTCGTGGCCGAGCGCGTACTCCAGGCATTCCGTCTTCACTTCGCACCGCGAGCAGATGCGCTTCGCCTCGCGGGTCGAGCCGCCCTTCTCGGGAAAGAACGCCTCCGGGTCGGTCTGCGAGCAGAGCGCCCGCTCCTGCCACTCCGGCGCGTTCCCGAGCAGGTCGGCCACCTCGAGCTGGCCGTCCATCGATTGCCTCCTTGTCGCGCACCGGCGTCATTCGCCGCTGCAACCCCCCACGCGAAAGGCGTGCCTGTCCGTACGGTCACCATTTGTTGCGTTCCGCGCGAACAACCCCATTCAAATTACACGCGTGTAATGCGTGCGCCGTCAAGCCAAACTTGATAATGGAGTCGCCCTCCCGACACGTCCGGGACGACCGCCGCGGTCGCCCGTAGCCTCGCAACCTGCCCTATCGATTCAGACCCCGGACGAGTAACGCCCTCCCCGGCGAGTTGCCGGAAGTTTTCTGCCGTGGCGCACCGCCGGCGGGCCGGCCGGACGCCCCCGCCGGCCGCTCGTACCAAGATCAGAATTGGTGGGCCAAAGGGTAACGCGCTCGTTGCGGTACCGCCCGCCGAGCCGTCCAACGCCGACTGCGCCCCGTCCACCATGTGGACAGGGCGCAGGCGTAGGCGCGGTCGCCGGTTCAGTCCACCCGGGCGGGTGAGCTGGTCGGCCAGACGAATTCGGCGATACACCCACCGGTAACAGAGATCGCGCCGGCCGATGTGTTCTCGTCCCACCAGACGGTATAGACACCCGCCTCCAGGTCCGGGTAGACGGCACTGTGGAAGACCCCGTCCAGGACGTGCCGCTCGCGTACCGCGGAGTGGGTCCGCGGGCTGTCGAGGTCCGCCCGGCTGATCTCGATTTCCCGGCCGTGCAGGTCCCGGCCGGTGTGGATGATCAGCGCGCCGCGGTCGCCGCCGAGGTCGAGCACGACGCTGCCGACCTCCGACGGGCCGAGATCGTGATGGTGTGACATCCGCGTCTCCCGTCAGGACTTCTTCGCCTGCGGGTTGCCGAACCCGTCGTACGGTGTGCCGAGGAACGGGAAGTCGGCCAGGAACGGCGCGGTGACGTCGGCCGCGCTCAGACCCGGCGTGACCGCCGCGGCGGCGGCGTCCGGGCGGAACGTCTTGTCGACAAGTGGCACGGTCAGGCCCGCGATGGCACGCAGCGCGATCGTCACCACGTCGTCGGCGACGCGACGGCCGTTCGGGTAACCGGCCAGGTCGCCGCCGAGCACGCCGAACCGGTCCGGTGTGCGGCTGGGCCGGATCGCCGTGTTCAGCCGCAGCATGTCCGCCTGGACGTCGCCGGTGGTGTTGGCGAAGCCGTCGATCAGTCCGGCCGGGATTCCGGTGAGCAGGATCGCCACCAGGTCGGCGCGCGGCTTCTTGGACTTGTTCAGCGCGTCCAGATTTCCGAACACGCCCGGGTACAGCGCCGGCAGCAGCGCGGCCAGCTCGGGCCGCTCGACGAACCCGGCGAAGCGCTTGTCCTCCGAGGGCGGCAGCGTGTTCCACACGTCCTTCCTGGACATCGGCACGATGACCTCGTTGAACAACGGGTTGCCGAGCCGCGACACCTGGGTGAACGGGCCGGCCGCGGTGTCCGCGGAGACCCGGTCGCCGAGCACCCGGACCTGCTGGCGGGACGCGGTGGTCCACACTCCGATGGTCGAGGCGCGGTCGGCCACGCCGTAGCGGGCGGCCTTGCGGCGCACCTGGTTCAGCGGCACCTGCACGGCGATGCTGTGCACGTTCAGCCGGTCCAGCGCGTTAACCGGCTCACCCTCGGCCTGGAACAGCTTCTTGCCGGCCACGTGCAGCTGCTGGAACGGCCGCAGCGTGCCCAGGTCGAACACCGCGCCCAGGTCGACGAAGAAGCCGTCGGCACGCTGGCCGGCGAACACCTTCTCGCCGGTGGACAGCTTGAACGTCGCCTGGCGTACCAGGTTCTGGTACTTCGGGGTGGACAGCGGCCCGACGTTGCAGGGCGGGCAGGGCAGCTTGTGCGCCAGCACCCGCGCGCGGCCGTCGGCGATCCGGGTCAGCCGGTAGAACTGCCGCCGGTTCCAGTTCTTGCTCTCCAGCGACTCGATCGGCCCGGTGTTGTAGAGAAAGCTGTTCTGGTTCGTGATCTCCGTGGTGAATTCGAAACGATAGGTGACGTCCGGATTACCGTCGCCGTCGTTGTCGATGTGAATCTCGTACCGGACGTCGTCGCCGAACTCGAAGAAGTTCGGGCCGCCGGAGGGAAGTTGCACCGGCACGTAGTTGGCGATCAACGTGACCGTGTCCGGCTGGCTCGGCGTGACGAACGCGTACAGGTCGGAACTGTCGGCGACCGGATCCTTGGCGATCTCCGGGGCCTCGCGGTGAGAGGACATGGCGGACGCACCTTCGTCGGGGGAACGGAAGACGGAACCGGCGCCGGGAGCCCACGCCGGTGGAGGGGTGGGATCAGCGCCGGCCGGCGGCGCGCACCAGGCGGTCGGCCAGACCGCGGTCGCGGATCTCGACCCTTGTCGTACCGACGAAGACGTCGATCGCGCCGGTGGCGGCGTCGCGGAGGTGAGCCACGATCGGCTCGTCGCGCCGGCTCGCCGTGGGGGAGTTCTGCGCGGCGGACAGGCCCGGCACGGTGAGGGCGGCGGCGCCCAGCGTCGCGCTCGCCGCGGCGGTGAGCGTCTGCCTGCGGGTCAACCGCGGCCAGGTCCGCCGTTTCTTCGGCGCGTCGGTGGTCTCGTCAGTGCTCATCGGCAACCTTTCCGGACCGGCGCCGCAGCGCCACAACGGGCCCGGGACGCCCGGACACCGCCGGGCCCCGGTTCTGGGGTCACCGGCGGCGGTCCTCGCCGAAACCGCCGCCGGCATCCACAGGTACGGCAGGCGACGGGGAAAGGTTCGACCTCAGGCGCCGGCGTGACCGTACGCGGTCGTCCGCTTGCGGAACGGGCGGCCCGCGGCGGTGGCGATGGCCCGCAACTGCTCCTCGGTACGGGCCGAGCCGTTGCCCGAGCCGGCCATCCGGGAGATGGTCTCCTCCATCAGCGTGCCGCCGAGGTCGTTGCAGCCGCCACGCAGCATCGCCACCGTGCCCTCGTCGCCGAGCTTCACCCAGGAGCACTGGATGTTGCCGATCCGGCCGTGCAGCAGCAGCCGGGCCATCGCGTGCACCGCCCGGTTCTCCCGCCACGTCGGACCCGGGCGGGCGATGCCGGCCAGGTAGATCGGCGCGTTCGTGTGCACGAACGGCAGCGCCACGAACTCGGTGAACCCGCCGGTACGGTCCTGCACCCCGGCCAGCACCCGGAAGTGGGCCAGCCACTGGCCCGGGTGGTCGACGTGGCCGTACATCATCGTGGAGCTGGACCGGATGCCCAGCTCGTGCGCCGTGCTCACCACCTCGACCCAGGCGGCGGCCGGCAGCTTGCCCTTGGTGAGCACCCAGCGCACGTCGTCGTCGAGGATCTCGGCGGCGGTGCCCGGGATGGTGTCCAGCCCGGCCTCGCGGAGCTGGAGCAGCCACTCCCGCACCGGCACGCCGGCCTTCGCGGCGGCGGTGACGATCTCCATCGGGGAGAACGCGTGCACGTGCATGCCCGGCACCCGCTCCTTGATCGCCCGGACGATGTCGGCGTAGCCGGTGACCGGCATCTTCGGGTCGATGCCGCCCTGAAGGCAGACCTCGGTCGCGCCGGCCGTCCACGCCTCCTCGGCCCGGTCGGCGACCTGTTCCAGGGACAGCCGGAACGCGTCGGCGTCGCTCTCCCGCTGGGCGAACGCGCAGAACCGGCACCCCACGTAGCAGACGTTCGTGAAGTTGATGTTCCGGTTCACCACGTACGTCACGTCGTCACCCACCGCGTCCCGGCGCGCGTCGTCGGCGAGCCGGCACAACTCGTCCAGCGCCGGGCCGTCCGCGCCGAACAGCGCCAGCGCCTTCGCCTCGTGCGCCGGCGTCAGCAGCGCGGCCGGGTCGTCCGCGGCCAGCCGCAGGCCCGCGCGCAGGTCGGCGTCCGCGCCACCGGCAAGGGGTACGCCCGCGCGCGCCTGCGGCGCCACCTTGCCGGCCACCTCGGCCCAGTCGCCGTACACGCTGTCGAAGTCGCCCCGCCGGTCCTCGGTGCGGCCGGTGACGTCGATGGTGGCGTGCAGGTCGGTCCGGCCGCCGTAGGTCTCCTCCGGCTCCTGCCAGGGCTGCCCCACCGGGCGGGCCTCCTCGACCGCGAGCCCGGTGGCCGGGTCGGCGAGCGCCGTGACGTGCGGCAGCAGGCGCGGGTCCAGCCACGGGCCGCCCGCGCGGACGTACTCCGGGTAGACGGTCAGCCGCTCGCGCAGCGTGAACCCGGCACTCGCGGTACGCGCCGCCAGCTCCTCCAGGTGCGGCCAGGGGCGCTCCGGGTTGACGTGGTCGGGCGTGACCGGGGAGACGCCGCCCCAGTCGTCGATGCCGGCGCGCAGCAGCAGGTCGTACTCGCCCGCGATCAGGTTCGGCGGAGCCTGGATGCGGGCCTTCGGGCCGAGCAGCACCCGGGCCACCGCCACGGTGGCGGCCAGGTCGTGCAGCTCCGCGTCCGGCATGCCGCGCATCGCCGTGTCCGGCTTGGCGCGGAAGTTCTGCACGATCACTTCCTGGAGGTGGCCGTACTCCCGCATCGCGCGGCGGATCGCGAAGATCGCGTCGACCCGCTCGGCCCGGTTCTCGCCGATGCCGATCAGGATGCCGGTGGTGAACGGCACCCCGACCCGGCCGGCGTCGTCGAGCACCCGCAGGCGGACCGCCGGCTCCTTGTCCGGTGAGCCGAAGTGCGGGCCGCCCGGCTCGGACCAGAGCCGGGTGGCGGTGGTCTCCAGCATCATGCCCATGCTCGGCGCGACCGGCTTGAGCCGCTGCAGCTCCGACCAGGAGAGCACGCCCGGGTTGAGGTGGGGCAGCAGGCCGGTCTCCTCCAGCACCGCCACCGCGCAGGCGCGCAGGTAGTCCAGCGTCGAGTCGTACCCCCGCTCGTCCAGCCACCGGCGGGCCGCCGGCCACCGCTCCTCCGGCCGGTCGCCGAGCGTGAACAGCGCCTCCTTGCAGCCCTGCGCGGCGCCCTCGCGGGCGATCGCCAGCACCTCGTCGCGCTCCAGGTAGGCGGCGGGCAGCCGGTGCGGCACGGTCGCGAACGTGCAGTAGTGTAGTGGCAGCGGTCCCGGCAGAGCCGGGTCAGCGGGATGAAGACCTTCTTCGAGTACGTGACCACGCCCGGCCGCCCGGCGTCGCGCAGCCCGGCGTCGCGGACCTCACCGGCGATCCGGAGCAGTTCGTCGAGCATCTGCCCGCGCGCGGCGAGCAGCGCGCCGGCCTCGTCGGCGTCGAGCGCCCGGCCGGTGGCGGCCCGTCCCAGCGCCCGCCGGACGCTCGCCTCGGTCGGTTCGGGGTCGCTGCGATCAACCATCCGCCCAGCCTATGCGCTGCCGGGCGACAGGCCGCCCGCGCCCGCTCGCGGTCCGGGCAACGGGACGGCCCGCGTGGCCCGCCTCACAGCGGGACCGGCGCGGGCCGTCGGGAGCCTGCCGTCGGGCGGGCGACGGCGCTCCGTCGCCCGCCGCGCGGCTCAGCGGGGCTGGTTCGGGTCCTCGCGGTCGAACCGCTGGGTGCGCTCGTCGTCGGCGGCGGGCGTCGACGCGCCCGGTTCGGCGGACTGGCGCGGGATCGCCTGCGTCGGGTCGGCCGACGGCGGCTGGCCGAACGGCGGCGCGGACTGCGGCGAGCCGTACTGCGGCGCCTGCTGCGGACCGGCGAACGGCGAGCCGGACTGCGGGGCCGACTGCGGGTCGGCGAACGGCGGGCCGGACTGCGGGGCGTGCGGCGGCGCGGTGTTGAACGGCGGCGCCGACTGCGGCTGGACGTACTGGCCGGGCTGCTGCGGCCAGCCGGGCGGCGGCGAGCCGGCCTGCGGGTAGCCCGGGCCGGGCTGCTGCGGGTAGCCGCCCGGACCGGGGTAGCCGCCGGGCTGCCCCGGCTGCTGCGGCCAGCCGGGCTGGGCCTGGCCGTACACGCCCGGCTGCGCCTTGGGCTTCGGCACGTAGTAGAGCGTGCGCCAGATCTTGAACACCACGAACGCGGCGACCGCGAAGAGCGCCAGCCAGGCAGCGCGGGTCAGCAGACCGAGGAACGCATCGAGCACCTCACCGTCGGCGAGCCGGCCGACCAGCCAGATCAGGAACGTCAGCGCGCCGAACACGGCGGACACGGCGTACTCGACCAGCGCCACCTGCGTGATCAGCTTGGCCTTCGGCACGACCGGGCGGATCACGGTGGCGATCAGGACGGCGAGCAACGGCAGGACCGTCGCCTCCAGGCCGACGAAGCTGAAGTACGTGCTTCCCGCCCGGCCGCTGAACGTGCTGTAGTCGTCGACCGGCACCAGCAGGCGCAGCAGGCCGACGAAGAGCAGCACGGCGTTGGCGCCGAGAAGGACGAGCGCGGCCAGTTCGCGCAACGGCTTGATCAACTGGCTGGCCTGCGCGGCGTCGCCGGACGCGGGCTCGGCGGGGCTGGTCACGGACTCCCCCAGGGGACGAAAGCGGACAGTTGCCGAAGTGAGCGTAGTCTCTCCGGCCACCGAGCGATCGACGGCGGCACGTGCGGAAGGATGGACGCATGCGCATCGTGGTTCTGACCGGCGGCATCGGGGGCGCCCGTTTCCTGCTCGGCGTACGGGCGTACGCCCGCGAGGTGGGCGCCGAGGTGACCGCCGTGGTGAACGTCGGCGACGATCTGCTGCTGCACGGGCTGAAGGTCTGC
>NZ_JAGPXV010000237.1:0-8265 GCF_018070405.1 Micromonospora sp. D75 | reverse complement strand
GTACGCAACCCGCGGCAGCCGGAGTGCCCGTGCGGGCAGCCGACCGGCGTGACCACGAGCTGATCCGGCACGTCCGGGGGACGCCAGCGGGTCCGCACCGTGCCGGTCGCCGCGTCCCGCAGCTCCACCGCGGGCGGGCCCTCACAGCTGTCCACCCCGACCACTTCGCCGCTGGCTGTCGTACCCACGTCGGCCCGGCAGTCGCGGGGCAGGTCGGCGCGCCAGAGCCGGCGCCGGTCGGCGTGGTCGTACCCGCCGACCCCGCGGGGACCCGCCGACACCAGCACGGATCGGCCGGCGGCACGAGCGACGTGCAGCCCGGCCGGGTCCCAGACCGTGCCGGCGTAGGTCCGCCTCGGCTCCGGCACCGGCCCCGGCTCCGGGCCGTCGGCCCGCCAGGCGACCCGTCCGGTACGCGCGTCCAGTGCCACCAGCTTCCCGTCGGACCAGCGGCTGACCACCGTGGTGTCCTGGGCGAGCACCGCGGTCAACGTGGCCGGCCAGCGACGGTACGACCAGAACGGGGTGACCCGGTGCCGCCCGCTGACCGGCTGGTCCGCGTACACCTGACGGGCGCCCGCGTAGACGCGCAGCCGGCCGTCGACGACGAGCGGCGCCACCGGCAGCCGCCCGATCACCCCGGCGGTCGGCGCGGGCGCCGCCGGGTACGGCTCCCGGGCGACGGTCTCGACCTCGGCCGGCGCCAGCACCCGGACCACCACGGCGACCGTCGCCGCGACGGCGAGTACCGCCACCAGCGCCACCACGGCCCGCCGCCTCGCGGCCTTCGCCATCCGTCACCTCCGACCCGGCACCCTACCGGCCAGGTCCGGGCCGGGCGCGGCGAGCGGCCAGGTCGACTCAGGCGGCCTCGGAGGACCGGGCCGGTCCGGCGGCCAGCGCCAGGTCGGCCAGGTCGCGCCGGAGCGCGCCCTCCACCGCGCGGGCGGCCAGGCCGCCGAGGATCAGGGCCAACACCCGGCCGTACGGGCGGGTCGGCGCCGCCTCCTGCTCGACCGTGACCTCGGTGCAGCCGCGGCGTCGCCGCTCGACGGTGCGCAGCGTCCAGGTGATGCGGTAGTCCGCGCCGGCGCCGCGCGAGCCGAGCACCAGCCGGCTCGGGGCGACCGCCTCGATCACCTCGAACTCCTCCGGTTCGGCGCCGCCGTCCGGCCGGACGCGGGTCTCCCGCCAGGTCGAGCCGGGCCCGAACCCGCCGCCGCCGAGGAGCTCGACCGAGCTGACCGCCGTGAGCCAGACGGCGCCGGTCAACTCGGTCATGCTCGTCCTTCCTGTTCGGCTACCCGGGTACGGGCCGTGACCGGAAACGGGGAGCCTCGCTGTGACATTTCCACCGCCGGTGCCCCGATCGTCGGGGCACCGGGGTGTGGCACTGACGGTCAGCCGCGGAACGAACCGCCCCGCAGCGCGGTGACGAACGCGGCCCAGCCCGGGGGGCTCACCGCGAGCGCCGGGCCGTCCGGGTCCTTGGAGTCGCGTACGCCCACCACGCCGTGCGCGGCGACCACGTTCGTCGCCACCTCGACGCAGAGGCCCTGATCGTTCGAGCGGCTGCTGGTGCGCCAGACGGCGCCGGTCAACTCGGTCATGCTCGTCCTTCCTGTTCGGCTACCCGGGTACGCCCCCCGACCCGGCACCATCGGCGACTCCGTTCCGGCCGGGAGCCGCCGTCCGGGGCGTACGTGATCCGGAGCGATAAACGCGGAAGGAAACGGCCCCGGTCGCACATCGGGTGCGACCGGGGCCGTTCGGGAAGGCAGAACTCAGTGGGCCGGGAGGATCGTCCCGGTGACCTCGCCCAGCGCGACAGTGGTGCCGTCCGGGCCGGGCGCGGTGGCGGTGATCGTCACCGTGTCGCCGTCCTCCAGGAACGTCCGCTCGCTGCCGTCGGCGAACTTGACCGGCTCGGACCCGCCCCAGGTCAGCTCCAGGAACGACCCGACCTGGCCGCGCTCCGGACCGGAGACGGTGCCGGAGGCGTAGAGGTCGCCGGTACGCAGCGACGCGCCGTTGACGGTGAGGTGGGCGAGCTGCTGCGCCGGGGTCCAGTACATGCCGGCGAACGGCGGCTCGGCGACCCGCTCGCCGTTCCACTGCACCGACAGCGTCAGGTCCAGCCCGAGGTGCGGCGTGTCGCGCAGATAGTCCTGCACCGGCGGGTCCTGGTCCGGCGCGGGTACGAACGCGTCGGCGAGCGCCTCCAGCGGCGTCACCCAGGCCGAGACGGACGTGGCGAACGACTTGCCGAGGAACGGCCCGAGCGGCTGGTACTCCCAGGCCTGGATGTCCCGGGCCGACCAGTCGTTGACGAGCACCACGCCGAAGACGTGGTCGGCGAAGTCGGCCACCGGCACCCGCTCGCCCAGCCGGCTCGGTACGCCCACCACGAAGCCCACCTCGGCCTCGATGTCCAGCCGTACCGACGCGCCGGTGGTCGGGCCCTGCGCGCTGGCGCGCTGCCCGGTCGGGCGGATCACCGGGGTGCCGGAGACGACCACGGTGCCGGCCCGGCCGTGGTAGCCGATCGGCACGTGCTTCCAATTCGGCAGCAGCGGCGGCTGGCCGGGCCGGAAGATCTGCCCGACGTTCGAGGCGTGGTGCTCCGAGGAGTAGAAGTCGACGTAGTCGGCCACCTCGAACGGCAGCAGCATCTCGACCTCGCGCAGCGGCACCAGCAGCGGCTCGACCGCCGCCCGGTGCTCCGGTTCGGCGAGCAGCTCGACGACCCGCTGCCGGACCGCCGTCCACTGCGGGCGGCCGAGCGCCATGAAGGCGTTGAGCGTCGGCCGGCCCAGCGCCCCGCCGGCCAGCACCAGACCGGCGGCCTCCGCGCCGGCCAGGTCCAGCGCGAAGTCACCGATGCGGACGCCGATACGCGGCTCGCCCTCGCCGTGTCGGAACACGCCGTACGGCAGGTTCGTCACCCCGTACGCCGACCCCGCCGCCCCTGGTACCCAGGTCATGCCAGCACTCCGCTTCGCTCGGTGCGTTCGCTCATGCCGTGCAGACTGGGCACGCCCTCACGGCCCTCGCTCCGCTCGGTGCGTTCGGTCATGCCTCGAAGCCTCCGTTCACCAGCCCCAGCCGGATCAGATCGGTAAGTGGTTCGGAGATGCTGCACGAGCCGTACCCGACCCAGAGCGGGCGCTCGGCGTCGCGGTGCGCCCGCGCCGGCTCGACCACACGGACCGGGTCGGTGGCGGCGAGCAGCTCGGCCACGCCGTCCACCTCGGCGCCCCCGACGGCGGCGAGCGTGGCGCCCAGCACGTTGACGAAACCGTGGTGGTTGAAGCCGGTCTCCGGGTCGCGGTGCCGGATCGCGTGGTGCAGCCCGGCGGTGAGCTTGAACGGCAGCTTACGGTCCCGGCAGGCGCAGATCACCGCGGCCAGCTCGACCGGGGTGGGGAACAGCTCGGCGGCGAGCCCGCCGGTACGGAACTTGGCGGCCACCGGCAGCCCGCCCGCGCGCGCCTCGGCGAGCGTGTCGAGCGCGCCCATCAGCCCGAAGGTCAGCGGGATCTCCGCGTAGACAGCGGTGCCGTCGAGCTGGTCGGCGAGCGCGACCAGTTCGGACAGCCCGGGTTGCGGGTCCTCGCCGCGCTTGGCGACCGGCGCCTCGATCTGCCGGGCGGTCACCCCGTCGGGCGCGAGCGCGTCCAGCGCCTGCGGGAGCTGGTCCAGGCCGGTGTCGCCGATCAGCCCGATGACCAGCCCTTCGGCCGGGTCCACCAGGCCGCGCAGCGACCCGCGCTGGATCTCCGAGGCGGGCAGCAGCAGCGGGCCGACCATGTCGGCGTACCAGGCGGCGCGGTGGGTGCGGTGCGCGGTCACCGCGTCGGGCAGCGCGGCGTTTCCGGGCGGAAAGACCGCGGCGTCGTCCACCAGGCCGGAGAGGAGGCGGGGCACCTGCGTTGACACGAGACAAGAATGTACGGGACGCTACGAGGAACGGACAACAGCGTCCGATTATCGGACGCCATCGGCCGGAGAACGGGACATATCGGGAGGCGAAATGCCGTACTACCGCAGCATCGGCGACGTGCCGCGCAAGCGCCACACCCAGTTCCGCCAGCCCGACGGCACGCTCTACGCGGAGGAACTGGTCGGCCAGGAGGGCTTCTCCTCCGACTCGTCGCTGCTCTACCACCGCCACGCGCCGACCGCGATCCTCGCCGCCGAGGAGTTCGCCCCGCCCACGGTCACGCGGGTGCCGAACCTGCCGCTCAAGCCGCGCCACCTGCGCACCCACAAGCTCGACGGCACCGGCGCCGACCCGGTGCTCGGCCGGCAGTACCTGCTCGCCAACGACGACGTACGCATCGCGTACGTGCTCGCCGACCGCCCGTCGCCGCTGTTCCGCGACGCCACCGGCGACCACTGCCTCTACCTGGAGGCCGGGTCGATGCGGGTCGAGTCGCCGTTCGGCGTGCTCGACGCGGTCGCCGGCGACTACGTCGTCATCCCCACCTCGACCATCCACCGCCTCGTGCCCACCGGCGACGAACCGACCCGGCTGCTCGCCGTCGAGGCGTCCGGCCACATCGGGCCGCCCAAGCGCTACCTCTCCGTACGCGGACAGTTCCTGGAGCACGCGCCCTACTGCGAGCGCGACGTCCGGGGACCGGACACGCCGCTGCTGGTCGACGGCGAGGAGGTGGAGGTGCTCGTCAAGCACCGCCGCGGGTGGACGAGGTACGTCTACGCCAACCACCCGTTCGACGTGGTCGGCTGGGACGGGCACATGTACCCGTGGGCGTTCTCCATCCACGACTTCGAGCCGATCACCGGGCGGATCCACCAGCCGCCGCCCGTGCACCAGACGTTCCAGGGCCCGAACTTCGTGATCTGCTCGTTCGTGCCGCGTAAGGTCGACTACCACCCGGCCGCCATCCCGGTGCCGTACAACCACCACAACGTCGACTCCGACGAGATGCTGTTCTACACCGGCGGCAACTACGAGGCCCGGCGCGGCTCCGGCATCGAGCAGGGCTCGATCTCGCTGCACCCGTCCGGCTTCACCCACGGCCCCCAGCCGGGCGCGGCCGAACGCTCGATCGGCGCGGAGTTCTTCGACGAGCTGGCGGTCATGGTCGACACGTTCCGCCCGCTCGACCTCTGCGACGCGGCCGCCGACTGCGAGGACGACGGCTACGCCTGGACCTGGGCACGCAAGCCCTGACGTACGCGAGAAGGGGCCGCGCCCGGCACGGACGCGGCCCCTTCGCACGCGGTCGTCAGAACGTGGACGCGTCGATGACGAAGCGGTAGCGCACGTCGGAGGCGAGCACCCGCTCGTACGCCTCGTTGATCTTCTCGGCTCCAATGACCTCGATCTCGGCGCCCAGCCCGTGCTCGGCGCAGAAGTCGAGCATCTCCTGGGTCTCCGCGATGCCGCCGATGTTCGACCCGGCGAACGACCGGCGGGCCGGGATCAGCGAGAACGCGTGCACCGACAGCGGATCCTCGGGCGCGCCCACGTTGACGAGCGTCCCGTCCACCGCGAGCAGCCGCAGGTACGCGTCCATGTCGAGGGTCGCGCTGACCGTGTTGATGATCAGGTCGAACGAGTTGGCCAGCTCACGGAACGTCTCCTCGTCCGAGGTGGCGTAGTAGTGGTCGGCACCGAGCCGCAGCCCGTCCTCCCGCTTCTTCAGCGACTGCGACAGCACAGTCACCTCGGCGCCCATCGCGTGGGCCAGCTTCACGGCCATGTGGCCGAGACCGCCCATGCCGATCACCGCAACCCGGCGGCCCGGCCCGGCGTTCCAGTGCCGCAGCGGCGAGTACGTGGTGATGCCGGCGCAGAGCAGCGGCGCGGCGGCGTCCAGCTCGATGCCGTCCGGGATGCGCAGCACGAAGTCCTCGGTGACCACGATGGCCTGCGAGTAGCCGCCCTGGGTCGGCTTGCCGTCCCGCCCCACCCCGCCGTACGTGCCGGTGCTGCCCTTCAGGCAGTACTGCTCCAGCCCCTTGCGGCAGTTGTCGCACTCCCGGCAGGAGTCGACCAGGCAGCCGACGCCGACTCGGTCGCCGACGGCGAACTTCGTGACCGCCGAGCCGACCTCACGCACCACGCCCGCGATCTCGTGGCCGACCACGATCGGGTAGCGGGTCGGGCCCCACTCGCTGCGCGCGGTGTGGATGTCGGAGTGACAGATGCCGGAGAACTTGATGTCGATGAGAACGTCGTCCGGGCCGAGATCCCGCCGCTCGATGGTGGTCGGGACGAGCGGTTCGGTCGCGGACGTCGCCGCGTAGGCATTGACGGTGAGCACGGGTCCCCGCATTCCTTGAGCCGGTGTTTCCGGTCCTCCTACCCTCTCACCGGCGAGCGAACGCGGTGAGTCCGGCCACCACCGACGCGGTCACCACCCCGGCCAGCGGCCACGGGCTGCCGACCAGCGCGTACACGAGAAGCAGCAGCACCGCGGCGGCGGCCGCCCAGACCGGCACGGCCAGGCCGCGCGACATCGCCTCCCGCAGGCCGGGCCGCCACGTCGCCGGACGCCGCAGCAGCACCGCCACGCCGGCCACCGACAGCGCCGCGAACAGCCGGGACGCGCCGGACGAGGCCGGGGCCAGGACGCCGGCCAGCAGGCTCGCGAGCAGCGACCAGCCGGCCACCGCCAGCAGGAGCCGCCGGATGCCGTCGTCCACGGTCCGGACCGGGTCGGGCCGGGCCACCGGCAGGTCAGCCAGCGCGGTCAGGTGCTCCAGCGTCTCGGCGTAGCGGCGTCGCTCCAGCCGGGCCACGCCCACGTCCTGCCCCGCCTCGCCCAGCTCCGGGTCCAGCCGCAGCGCCTCCCGGTAGGCCCGCTCGGCCAGGTCGAACAGTTGCAGCCGCACCGCGACCAGGCCCAGCACCAGGTGCGCCTCCGGCTCCTCCGGGGCCAGCTCGACACCCCGCCACGCCGCGTCCAGCGCCGCCTGCCCGTTGCGCGACGCGGAGAGAATGGCGGCGGCGCTGCGCTGCGCGTACGCGTCGCCCGGACCGCGCGCCAGGATCTCGTCGGCGGTGGCCGCTGCGGGCTTCCAGCGTTCGAGGTCGAGCAGCGCGAAGCCACGGGCCACGAGCACCGGCAGGACACCCCCGGCCGCTTCGGCGGCACGCGTCCCGGACGTCTCAGCGGCAGTGGGCGGCTCGACGGCGGACGTTTCGCCGTCGGCTGTCACGGCGTCCGGAACTGGGGTCACGGCCGTCTCGGCGACGGCCAGCGCCTCCGCCGGACGCCCGGCGGCCAGGTGCATCCGGGCCAGCATGGTCAACGCGGGCAGGTGCCCGGGCTCGTCCGCGAGCAGCGCGGTGAGTTCGCCGACGCCCTCGTCGTAGCGGCCCAGCTCGGCGAGGAGATGGGCGCGTTGCAGGTAGCCGTCGGCGGCGGACTGGTCGGGTGCGGCGTCACTCGGCATCCCGGCGAGCGTATCCGCCCCGGCCCACCAGCTGCCGACAGCTCCCGTCGTCAGGAACTCCGGCAGGCGACGCCCGCCCGGCCGCCACACGTCCCGAGGCTGCACCACCGGCGCAGCCCGCTCTCGTCCAGGAACAACCACCCGCAGCTCCGGTCCGGGCAGGCCCGCACGGTGAACCGGGCCGGATCGGCGAGCAGTTGCGCGCCGCTGAACGCGGCGGCGTGCACCGGCACCCGAAGGCCGGCGGCGAGGTCCGGCCACCAGCGACCGCGTCCGTCGACCGCGCGCCGGAACGCGAGCGTACGGGCGGCGGCCTCGGCGGCCCGGGCGACCGCTTCGAAGGCCGGGCCGTCGTCCGGGTCGACCAGGCTGGCGTAGAGCGCGGCGCGGAGCGTACGGGCCTCGTCGAGCACCACCTCCGCCGTGCCGGGATCGCGCCGGGCGAGGTGAAGCAGACGGTTCATCGACACCTCGTCCACCAGCCCGACATGGCCGGCCCAGACAGCAAGGGTGCGATAGCCGCGCAGCCACTCGGCGCCGGGCAACGGGGACTCGCGCCCCCAACCGGCGAGGGTGTTGCAGAAGTCCAGGGCCGGGTGGCCGCCCACGCTCCACGGCAGGCTCTCGTCGTTCACCCGGATCTCGTGCATCGGCCGGCCGACCCGGTCCAGGCGGTCGTCGCCCGCGAGCACCCGCCGCTGCACCTCGCGGAGCCGGGGGCCCGGCTCGACACCGAAGTCGGCCACGAGCAGGTCCCGCGTGGCGCGGTAGAGGCGCAGCGCGTCGGCCCGCCGGGCACCCCGGTACAGGGCGGTCATCAGGACCGCCACGAGG
>NZ_JAGPXV010000236.1:0-8273 GCF_018070405.1 Micromonospora sp. D75 | reverse complement strand
GCCCGCGACGGTGCGCACGTCCAGCAGCCGCTGATCCGGGTTCAACGCCCACCCGGAGATCCGGATCAGCGGGTTCTCGTCCAACGACTCCACCCGCGGCGGCTCCACGTAGCGGCGCGGATCGACCGGCCGCTCGTCCACCTGGGCGGCCACCACCGGGGCGAGCAGCGCCGCCAACGCCACCACCACCGTGAGCCCGGCCGCGCTCGCCGCCACCAGCCGCAGCCGCACCGCCGCGCGTACCGCCGGGGTCAGACCGGCGACCGGATCGGGCGCCGGGCCGTCGCGACGCCCCGGCGTCGCCAGGCCGGCCGCCGCGACCGCCGCGAACACCACCGTCGGGCCAATCGCCGGATCCGCATTCGGCCCGACCACGTAGAGCGCCCCGGCGTAGAGCAGAGCCGGCGGCAGGTAGCCCAGCAGCACCCGCCCGGCGCGCAGCGCCACCTCGGCGGCGGTCAGCCCGGTCAGCCACGCGGCCACCACCGGAACCAGCACCGTGTCCGGCGCCGGCTCGACCGGAATCATCGCGGTGAGCAGCCGGGGAATAGCGTTACGGGCGGCGTCGGCGGTCACCTCGCCGAGCCCGCCCGGCAGCGCCGCGTGCACGGCGGCCAGCCGCAGCGACAACAGCGTCCACCCGGCCATCGCGGCCACCGACAGCGGCGCCACCAGCCAGGACGGCAGCCGCCGCGCGGCCACGCCGACCAGCACCGACCCGACGGCCGCGCCGGCCATGAGCCGGGTCAGCAGCGGATCCGCGTACACCCGGCCAAGCACCACGCCGGAGAGCGCGACCAGCACGATCAGCGCGGCCGGTACCGGCACGGCCCGCAGCACCCGGACCGCGCGTTCCGCCGCCGGTTGGGTCCGTGGCAGCGTCACCACCGGCGGACCCCGTCCCACTCGGCGGCGAACGCCGCGCCGTCCGCCGCGTCCAGCACCGTGAGGCCCGTCGCGCCGGCCGCCGTCGGCCCGTCCGCGCCGAACACCCCGACCACCACCGACGGGTACGCGCCGCGCAGCGCGCCGACGTGCCCCAGCTCGTCGCGGCCACCCGGCCCGGTCAGGAAGACCAGCGTGTCACCGAGCCGGTCCCGGCGCAGCCGCCCGGTCGCGGCCGGCAGCACGTCCGGCCCGGCGTCCGCCAGCTCCACCGCGGCCAGCCGGTCCAGCGGCCCGGCCGCGCCCTCCGGCTCCACCTCTCCCGGTACGACGAACAGCAGCTGCACCGGCAGGTCCTCCCGCACCGCGGCGGCCACCACCGACGCGGCCGCCTCGCACGCCGACTCGAACGACTCCGCGACCCCGCCCACCCGGCCCGGATGCGCCGACGCGCGGTTGTCCAGCACCACCACCAGGCGCGGCAGGCTGGTGTCCACGTTCTCCCGCACCATCAGCTCACCCACCCGGGCGCTGGTGCGCCAGTGCACGCGGCGCAACTCGTCGCCCACCACGTACTCCCGCAGCGAGTCGAACGTGATCGACCCGTGCGGCACGCTGTCGGTACGCCCGTCCAGGCTGCGCCCGGCACCGGTGGGCACCGCGGACAGCGGATGGATGCGCGGGTGCACCCACACCGGCACCGTGCCGCCGTAGCCGCGCGCCAGCGCCACCAGGCCCAGCGGATCCCGGCGCACCACCCGCAGCGGCCCCACCGGCACCACCCCACGCCGGTGCGTCGGCACGTCGTAGCGCACCACCGTGTCGCGGCCCGGGCGCAACCGCAGCAGCGGCACCGGCACCAGCGCGCCCGCGCAGCGGTCCTCGGCCACCAGGTTCGCCGCCCGCAGCCGACCGGTGTTGCGCACCGTCAGCTCCATCGCCGCCGGCTCACCCCGGGCCACCCGGTCCGGGTCGGCCCGCCGCGCCACGCTCAGCCGGGGCCGCCAGGCCGCGTTCACCACGCCGTAGCCGACCGCCACCCCGGCCGCCGCGCCCAGCACCGTCAATTCGGGGTACGCGTAGCGGAACCCCACGCCGAGCAGCACCAAGGCGGCGACGAGCAGCCCGATGCCACGGGCGGTGATCCCCACGCTCAGCCGTGCACCGGCGTGGCCTGGCCCGACGGCAACGGCACCGGCACCGACGCGACCGCCTGACGCAGCACCTCGGCGGACGTCACACCACGCACCTGCGCGTCGGGGGTGAGCAGCAGCCGGTGCGCGAACACCGGCTCGACGAGCGCCTTCAGGTCCTCCGGCATGATCCAGCCCCGGCCGTCGATGAGCGCGTACGCGCACGCCGCCCGGGTCAGCGCGATCACGCCGCGCGGACTCACCCCGACCCGCACCTGCGGATGGGTACGGGTGGCAGCGGCCAACCGCACCGCGTACGCGTACAACGGCTCGGCGATGTGCACCCGCCGGGCCATCTTCACCATCTCGCCCACAGTGGCGGTGTCGGTCACCGCGGTCAGCGAGTCGGGGGAGCGGACCGTGGCGCCGCGCAGCACCTCCACCTCGACCGCCTCGTCCGGGTAGCCGACCGACAGCTTCACCAGGAACCGGTCGAGCTGCGCCTCGGGCAGCCGGTATGTGCCGTCCATCTCCACCGGGTTCTGCGTCGCCACCACCAGGAACGGCTGCGGCACCGGATGCCGTACGCCGTCCACCGTGACGGTGCGCTCCTCCATCACCTCCAGCAGCGCCGACTGCGTCTTCGGCGACGCCCGGTTGATCTCGTCGGCGATCACGATGTTGGCGAACACCGGCCCCGGGTGGAACTCGAAACCCCGGCTGGCCTGGTTGAAGATCGTCACCCCTGATACGTCGGAGGGAAGCAGGTCCGGCGTGAACTGGATCCGCCGCCACTGCCCCTTCACGGTGGCCGCGATCGCCCGCGCCAGCGTGGTCTTGCCGACGCCCGGGACGTCCTCCAGCAGCACGTGCCCCTGCGCGAACAGCGCGGTCAGCGCCAGCCGCACCACCTGCGGCTTGCCCAGCACGACCGCGTTGACGTTGTCGGCCAGCCGGGCGGCCAGGGCGGCGAAGCCCTGCACCTCCGGCTGGCTGAGCGGTTCGTGCGTGTTCACGGATGCGCCTCTCGGGGTGGTGCGGTCAGCAGGTGGGCAGCACGTCGAGGTCGTCGCCGCCCTCCAGGTTCAGCCAGGCCCACGGGATGTAGGTCTTGCCCTTGTACTCCACCTGGATCCACCAGGTGCTCTTCTTGTTGTTGTTGTAGATCCAGGCGTCCACTTCCTCGCCCTTGGCCTTGCAGTACGTGCGCAGCCGCCGGCCGTCCGGCACCCAGCCGGCCTGACGGTCGTTGTCCTGCCGGGTGACCTCGAAGATCTCATTGCCGTTGCGGCCCGGCACGTCCTTGTCGCAGTACGTCCGCAGGTCGCCGTCCGGACCGTTCTTGCAGGTGGCGATGCCGTACACCGGGTCGGTGGTCTGAGCGCGGCTGGCCGTGCCCTTACCGGCGGCGTTCGATGCGGTCAGCGTCACCGTGTACGCGGTACCCGGCGTCAGCCCGGTCACCCGCAGGCTGGAACAACTGCCGCTCGCCGTCTTCCCACCGGTCGCCGCCGTGCAGGTGGCCCGCCCACCACCCGCGTCCACGGTGAACGTCACAGTCACCGACGTGGCGTCCGCCGACGAGCCGGTCACCGTGATCCGCGGCTCGGCCACCGTCCGCGCGGTGGTGCTCGCCTCCGGCCCGGCGCCCGCCTCGTTCACGGCCTTGACCTTCACCGTCACGTTCTGGCCATTGCCCAGCCCGCCCACAGTGGCCCGCACATCGGTCACCTCGACGGACTTCCCGGCCGCCTCCACCACGTACTTCGTCACCGGCCGGCCGTTGTCCACCGCCGGGGACCACTGCACCGCGACCGTGCCCGGCTGGTCGGCGACAGTGGACGCGCGCAGCTCGCCGGGCGCCTTCGGCGCCGTGAACGGCACCACCGTGTTGCTCACCGGCGACGCCTTCGACCCGGCGCCCTTCTCGCTCACCGCCGTCACGGTGAACGCGTACTGGGTGCCGTACTCCAGTTGCCCGGCCGCCACCACCAGCTCCGTCTTCGCCGACTCGCCCGCCGGGGCGCTCGCGCCCGCCGAGGTCGCCGTCACCGCGTACTTCGCGATCTTGTTGCCCTGGCCGTCGGCCTCGGGCCAGCTCACCCGCACCGTGCCGTCCGGCCGCGCCTCGGCGGTCACCGACGCCGGCGGGTCCGGCACCTCAGCCGTCGGCACCACCGGGTTGCTGCGCCGCGCCGGCCCCTCACCCTTGGCGTTCACCGCGTGCACCGAGAACGTGTACGTCTCGCCGTTCGTCAGGCCGGTCACCTCCAGCGACCGCTGGTTCGCGCCGACCTGGCGGGTCTGACCGGCGCCCTCCACCACGTACCTGGTGATCTCGGCGCCGTTCGACGCCGCGGCCTGCCAGCTCACCCGCGCCGAGGCGTCACCGGCGGCGGCGGTGACCGACTTCGGCGCGCCCGGCTTGGACACCTTCGGCTTCTTCGGCGGGGGCGGCGGCGGAGCCACCGGCGGCGGATCCCCGCCGAGCACGTCGTTCGCGTACTTGTCGACCTCACGCACCTGGTTGCGGTCGTCGACCACCTGCGCGGTGGACGAGTCCGGCGGGTTGATGAACAGGTGGTTCTCGCGCACCTCCAGCTCGACCGGACCGGGGCGGCCGGCGCCCTTCACGGTCTGCACGAGCTGCCCCTCGGCGTCGAACGCGTAGACCGTGCCGGTCGTCTCGTCGGCGCAGTAGAACCGGCCCGCCCACGCCACCGCCGGGCTGAGCCGCACACCGTCGCCCGGCACCGTGAACCGCTTCACCTCGCGGCTGTCCCGCACCACGTGCACCGACCGCTCACCGGGAACCGTCACCGGCACCTGCTGCCCGCTGGTACGGGTCGGCAGGTAGCCCGGCGCGGTCATGGTCAGTGCCGCCCGCTGCGTCTGCCCGCCCACCACCGTCACCAGCGACGCCGAGGTGCGGTCCAGCACCGCCACGCCCTCGTCCAGCGTGGACACCACAAGCTCGTGCGCCGGCTCGGCCACGTCGTACGTCTCGACGCGCTTCGGGCTGAGCCCGGCGGGCGGCGCGTCACCGGGCGTCTCCGGCAGCTCGGCGGCGGTGACCGCCGAGACGGTGCCCTCGCTCGGCACCGCGATCCACAGCTTGCCGGCGCCGTCGAACGTGCCGCCGGCGATGCCCGGCGGGTAGCGGACCGGCTCGCCCACCGGCGTCAGCGCCCGCGGGTCGAGCTGCCGGACGATGCCCTGCACCGCGTCCACCACGAACGCCGCGTCCTCGTGCAGCGCCACGCTCACCCCGAGCCCCGGCGCGGTCGGCGTGGTCGCGGTGATCTGCAACGTCGCCAGGTCCAGCGAGCTGACCTGGCCGGTCTTGAGGTCGCGCAGGATCAGCAGCCGGTCGGTCTGGGCCACCTGCATCTGGTGCCGCCGCCCACCCGGCACCTCCATCCGGGTGTCCACCCGCGCGGTGACGCCGTTGACCCGGGCCAGCTCGCCGCGGGTGGTGCTCCACAACCAGGAGGAGGCGTCGTAGCTCGCCACCGCGTTGTCCGCGGCGCCCAGCCCGAGCACCGTCAGGCCCATCGCGGCCAGCAGCGCGGCCACCGTGCCGATGGTCACCAGCCCGCCCCGCATACGCGATCGTGGACGAGCCTGCTCCGGCCCGGTGCCCGTGACGTCCTCGATGGTGGTCACTGCCGGCTGCCTCCCCGTGTCGGTGGGGGAGGCGCACCCGCGCGAGGTCGACCCTCCCCAGAGCCGGGAGCCATCATAGGTGCCGCCCGGTGCCGGTGAAACCCGCACCGTCCCCCTGTGGACACCGAGCGTGGCGTCCCCGGACCGTCAGTTCGGCGTCGCGCCGCCCTCCCGGTCCGTGCAGACCTGACCCGAGGTCGAGTACGAATCGGTCGCGTAGACAGCCAGCACGGTGAAGCAGTAGTCCAGCTTCGCGCTCAGGCCGTTCTCCGTGTAGCGGGTCTGCCCCGCGTCCTCTGTGGCCCTCTCGCCGAGCTTCTGCCCGGCCCGGCCACCCGCCACCACGAACGGCACCCCGCCGTTCGTCGGGTCGGTCCAGGTCACCGTGACAGTGGTGGTGTCGTCCCGTAGCTGCAAGTCGCCCGGGGGCGGACCGGCCACCTTCGGCGACGCGGCGCCGGACGCGGGCACCGGAGCCGGCGGCGCCGCCTCCCGGTTCAGCAACACCACGCCGACACCGACCGCCGCCACCACCGCGAGCACCGCGCCCCCGGCCACCAGGGCCAGCACCGTGCGGTTGCGGCCCGGCCGCTCCGGCTCCATCGGGTACGCGCCCGGCGGCTCGACCGGCGCCGGCTGGTGGAACACCGGCGGGTTCACCGGCCAGGCACCCGGCTCCGGCTGCGCCGGCGGCTCCGGTCGCGTGGACTCGGGAAAGTCCAGCAGATCCTCGTAGATCGGCATCGGCCGGTTCCGTTCCGGCGCGTCCCCTTCCGCCTGTCCGGCCGCGTCGCCGGCCGTCGGCTCGTCCGGGTCAGGCTCGTCCGTGTCCTGCTCGGGGTCGGCGGGCCGGTCGACCGGCTGGGACGGGGCGACACTGCTCCACGGCGGCGCGACCATGCCCCACGGCGGCACGGAGCCGCCGCTGACCGGCGCGGCACTGACGGGCGCCGCATGTGGCTGGCCGGCCAGTGACGGGTAGTCGCCGTGACCGGGTGGTCCGCTGACCGGAGGGTAGCCGGTATGGCCAGGTGGTGCGCTGATCGGCGGGTAGGCGCTGTGGCCGGGCGGGGCGTAGGTGCCCTCGCCGGGCGGGGCGCTCACCGGCGTGTAGCCGCCCTGGCCGGGTGGTCCGCTGACCGGTGGTGGGTAGCCGCTGACCGGAATTCCGCTGATCGGGTACGCGGCCGCACCGCTCACCGGTTGCCCCGGTGGGCCGCTGACCGGGTGCGTGGGCGGCGCGCTGACGGGAGGCGGCGTGGGCGTGCCGAGGGCTGGCCCGTTCACCGGTGGCGTGGACGGTGAACCAATCGGTGGTGGGCCGGCTTGCGGTCGTGCTTCACCCGGGGGCGTGCTGGCAGCGGGTGCGCCTGCGCTCGTCTGCTGCGCGCTCACCGGCGGCGCGATGGCTGGCGGTCCGCTCACCGGGGGTGTGCCGGCCGGGGGTCCGCTGACCACGGGTGTGTCGGCCGAAGGTCCGCTGCTCTGGGTGCCGTCCACCGGCGGTGCGCTGACGGGACCGGATACCGAGGGCTTGGACGCGGTGCCGGTGGCCGCTGTCGCGGCTTGGCGCTCCGACTCCTCCTCCAGCAGCGGGCCGATCTGCTGTACCTGGATCGTCGGCTTGTCCCAGCCCGGTCCACCCGGGGCGGTCGGTGGCGTACCCGCGCCAGGGCCGCTCGCGCTCGCCTCGGTCGCTGCGGGGTGGACTTCCGAGGCTGCTGCCCTTCCGGTCCCGGCCGTACGGTCCGTGGCGGCGTTCGGGGGAGCGGCTGCGGCCTCGGCCACCGGTTGGACGGCTGCCGGCCGTGGCGGCACGGGGGTCGGCGGAGCGACAGTGACTGCCGGCGGTGGTGGCAGGACAACGTTCGCCGGTGCGGGGATGCTCGGTGCCGGCGGCAGGACGGTCGGCGGTGGCGGCGGTGGCACGACTCCCGCCGACGGCATCCGCGACGGCGGCGGGGTGACGGACGCTGGAGGCGCCTCGGTGCTCGGCCTCGTGGATGGCGGCGGGATGACCGGCGGGGGCGGTAGCGGGGACGCCGGGCCGGGTACGGGCGGCGCCACCGGCAGCCCGTGCACCGGCGTCCCCGCCGCGGACGCTGTCGTCGGCGTTCCAGGTGTTGCCGCCGGTGTTCCGGGTGCCGCTGGGGGCACCACGGCACCGGGGACCGCCGGCGGCGGTGGTGGGGCGACCGGAGGACGGGGCGGTACCGGCGTCACTCCGGGGGCGGCGGGCTGCCGACCGTACGTTCCGGGTGCGACGGGGGTGACACCCTGGGCCGGGGGGACCGGCCGGACACCGGGAATCTGCGGGGCCGCTCCGGCGGCCGACTGCGGCGTCAGCGGGGTGGTGGGTTCGGCGGGCACTACCGGGAACCGGGAGGTCGCTTCCTCCGAGATCGGCGCGAAGCGGGTCGTCGCCTCCTCGGATGGCGCAGAGGGCGGCGAGGGCGGCGCCCACGGGCTCGTCGAGGCGGGCTGCTGGCGCGGCGGGACCGGAGGGGCGGGCTGCAGGGGAGTGCCTTGAGGGTTCGGCACGGGATACGGCGACTGCGCGGCGCCGGGCGCCGCGCAGTCGCCGTATCC
>NZ_JAGPXV010000235.1:0-8294 GCF_018070405.1 Micromonospora sp. D75 | reverse complement strand
ACCCGGATCCGGCGCCGCGCCGACCGCGTTCGACCTCGACGACGTGTACCTGCCCCACCTCAAGCGGTACGACGCGGTGGCGGTGCTCGTCCGGCCCGACTTCTACGTCTTCGGCACCGCCGCCGACCCGGCCGTCGTGCCCGCGCTCGTCGAGGATCTGCGCCGGCAGATCCGGCGCGGCTGATCGGCATCCACCCACCGGAAGGAACCGACATGTTCGAGAACCTGAAGATCGCCGGCCGGGCGATCCGCACGGTCTTCACCGCCGACCCCATCACCCGGGTCCGGCGCTTCTACGAGATCCAGTCACCCGACGTGGAGTTCGCGGCCCGCCGTACCCACTACATGAACGTGGGCTACTGGTCCGACGGGGTCACCGACATCGACACGGCCGCCGACGCGCTGGCCGACAAGCTGGCCGACGCCGCCGGGCTCAAGCCGGACGACACCGTGCTCGACGTCGGCTTCGGCTACGGGGACCAGGACTTCAAGTGGCTGCGGGAGCGCCAGGTCGCCAAGGTGTACGGCCTGAACATCACCCCGCACCACGTCGAGGCGGCACAGCGCCGGGCGCAGGAGGAGGGGCTCGCGGACCGGACCGACTTCCGGCTCGGCAGCGCCACCGAACTGCCCTTCGAGGACAACACCTTCGACCGGGTCGTCGCCCTGGAGTCCGCCTTCCACTTCTACCCGCGCAGCGCGTTCTTCGCCGAGGCGCTGCGGGTGCTGCGCCCGGGCGGCGTGCTCGCCACGGCCGACATCATCCCGGTCAGCGGCGACGTCGTCCGCGCCGCCATCCAGTCCGGCCCGCTGAGTTTCGTCAAGTTCAGCATCCCGAAGGAGAACTGGCACGACCGGGACACGTACCGGCAGCAGTTGGTCGAGGCCGGCTTCGCCAACCCGGAGGTCCGCTCGATCAAGGAGCAGACCTGGGAGGGCTGGCGGGCGTACATGGCCGAGCGGACCAACGACCCCGCGTTCCGGGCCGTCGTCAAGCCGGCCGTCCGCAAGAGCATGGCAGCCCACTGGAAGAACCAGGACCTCATGAAGCGTGAGCTGGCGCAGATGGACTACGTGATCGCGGTCGGCCACAAGCGGTGACACCGCGCACGGACGAGGGGCCCGCCGACCGGTCGTGACGACCGGCGGACGGGCCCCTCGTCCGGTGGGATCAGACCGCCGGCGCCGCGCTCAGTGCCGTCGAGATGGCCCGCAGGATCGCCGGCTGGTGCTCGGCGAGGAAGAAGTGCCCGCCCGGGTAGACCTTCAGGTCGAACGCCGCGGTGGTGTGGTCCGACCACGCCCGGGCCTCCTCGACAGTCGTCTTCGGGTCGTCGTCACCGGTGAGGACGGTGATCGGGCAGCTCAGCGGCGGCCCCGGCCGGTAGGTGTACCGCTCGGCGGCCCGGTAGTCGTTGCGGATCGCCGGCAACGCGGCGCGCAGCATCTCCGGATCCCCGAGGACGGCGGAGTTGGTGCCGCTCAGCTTCCGGACGTCGGCCAGCAGCCCCTCGTCGTCGAGCAGGTGCACCGTCTCGTGCCGTGACTTCGACGGAGCCCGGCGCCCGGAGGCGAACAGGTGCGCGACGCTGCCGCCGTCCTGCTCGATGAGCCGGGCGAGTTCGAAGCCGAGGCTGGCCCCCATGCTGTGCCCGAAGATGGCCAGCGGCTCGTCCCGCCAGGGCCGCAGCACGGTGAACACCTCGCGCGCGAGGTCGTGGATGTCGCCGATGCACTTCTCGTGGCGCCGGTCCTGCCGTCCCGGGTACTGGATCGACAGCACCTCCACGGCGGGGGAGAGGGCGCGGGACACCGGGAAGTAGAAGCTTGCCGACCCGCCGGCGTGGGGCAGGCACACCAACCGCCTCGCGCCGCCCGGAGCGGGGTGGAAGCGTCGCACCCACAAGCCGTTGTCGGTATCTGGCGTCGTCATCCTCTGGTGGTCCTTCCGGCGGCTGCGGTTGCCGACCGGATCGGCGCGGACCCGGTCGAGGCGACGCTAGTGCGACGGGTCGGGACCGGACACCCCTAGCTGGTCGGTTGCCTGGTTAGGGGTTGTCCGCGCTCGCGCGCAACCAATAACTTCTCCCGGCAGATGGGGATCTGCGTGGCTCTCGGCCGAGCGAGCCGAACGACAGATACAGGTGTCGCCTGAGACTTCTGCGCATTCGTACCGTCGCTTACGTCGAGTCTCCGCCGTGAATCGCGATGGGCTGGGTTGATGGACACCGAAGAGAAGCTCCGGGAGTACCGGAAGAGAGTCACCGCCGACCTGCGGCGGACCCGGCAACGGCTCCGGGACGTCGAGGCCGACGCGCAGCAGCCCATCGCGATCGTCGGTATCGGCTGCCGGGTCCCCGGCGGGGTGCGCACCGCCGAGGAACTGTGGGATCTCGTCGCGTCCGGCGGTGACGCGATCGCCTCCTTCCCCACCGACCGCGGCTGGGATCTCGACGCGCTCTACGACCCGGAGCGGTCCCGGCCGGGCACCTCCTCGGTCCGGGAGGGCGGATTCGTGGCCGACGCCGCCGAGTTCGACCCTCGGCTGTTCGGGGTCTCGCCGCGCGAGGCCCTCGCCATGGACCCGCAGCAGCGGCTGCTGCTGCAGACCTCGTGGGAGGCCGTCGAGACGGCGGGGATCGACCCCACAAGCCTGAAGGGCGCCCGGGTCGGGGTCTTCGCCGGCATGACCCACAGCGGGTACGCCCACCCGCCGGAGACCCCGCCGGCGGGCGTGGAGGACTACCTCGGTCTCGGCAATGCGGGCAGCATCGCCTCGGGCCGGGTGGCGTACTCGTTCGGGTTCGAGGGGCCGGCGGTGACTGTGGACACGGCGTGTTCGTCGTCGCTTGTGGCGTTGCACCTGGCGGTGCAGGCGCTGCGGTCGGGGGAGTGCGATCTCGCGCTGGCCGGTGGCGTGACGGTGATGCCCACTCCCGCGGTGTTCGTCGACTTCACCCGGCAGGGCAACCTGTCCCCGGTGGCCCGGTGCCGGGCGTTCGCCGACGCGGCGGACGGCACGGCGCTCGCCGAGGGCGTCGGTGTGCTGCTGGTGCAGCGCTTGTCGGACGCGCGACGCGACGGGCGTCGGGTGCTGGCGGTGGTGCGGGGTTCGGCGGTGAACCAGGACGGTGCGTCGAACGGTTTGACGGCGCCGAACGGCCCCTCCCAGCAGCGGGTCATCCGGCAGGCGCTCGCCAACGCCCGGCTGAGCGTCGCCGACGTGGACGTGGTGGAGGCGCACGGTACGGGTACGACGTTGGGTGATCCGATCGAGGCACAGGCTTTGCTGGCGACGTACGGGCAGGGCCGGGATGTGCCGCTGTTGCTCGGGTCGGTGAAGTCGAACATCGGTCACACGCAGGCCGCTGCGGGGGTGGCGGGCATCATCAAGATGATCTCGGCGATGCGGCACGGGACCGTGCCGGCGACGCTGCACGTGGATGTGCCGTCGTCGCATGTGGATTGGTCGTCGGGTGCGGTGGAGTTGGTGACCGAGTCCCGTGAGTGGCCGGCCGTCGAGCGTCCCCGGCGGGCGGGTGTGTCGTCGTTCGGCATCTCGGGGACCAATGCGCACGTGGTCCTGGAACAGCCGGAGGCCGAAGCCGATCCCGATCCCGAGCCCGTCGCGGTGCCGGTGGGTGTGCCGGTGCCGTGGGTGGTGTCGGGGCGTTCGGAGCGTGCTCTGGTGGGGCAGGCGTCGAGGTTGGCGTCGTTCGTGCCGGGATCTGGCGTGTCGTCGTGGGATGTGTCGTGGTCGTTGGTGACGTCGCGGGCGGCGTTGGAGCACCGCGCGGTGGTGTGGGGCTCGGACGTGGACGAGCTGGTGGCCGGGCTGTCGGCTGTTGCCGAGGGCCGGTCGGTGGTGTCGGGTGTGGTGTCGGCGGGTCGCCGGGCGGTGTTGTTCACGGGTCAGGGTTCGCAGCGTGTGGGTATGGGCCGGGAGTTGTACGAGGCGTTCCCGGTGTTCGCGGCGTCGTTCGACGAAGTGTGCGCGGAGATTGATCCGCGTCTGCCGCGTGCGTTGCGCGAGGTGGTGTTCGCGGAGCCGGGTTCGGAGACTGCGGCTCTGGTGGATCAGACGGTGTTCGCGCAGGCGGGGTTGTTCGCGGTCGAGGTGGCGTTGTGGGAGTTGCTCGCGTCGTGGGGTGTGCGGGCGGATTTCCTGGCGGGTCATTCGATCGGTGAGGTGACGGCCGCGTACGTGTCGGGGATGTTGTCGCTGTCGGACGCCTGTTCCCTGGTGGCGGCGCGGGGTCGGTTGATGCAGGCTCTGCCGTCGGGTGGGGTGATGGCGGCGGTCGGTGCGTCGGAGGAGGCTGTCGCCGAGCTGCTCGGCGCGTCGGGCGCGGCCGTGGACATCGCGGCGGTCAACGGCCCCGCGTCGGTGGTCGTCTCGGGCGCGGCCGATGAGGTGGCCTCGGTGGTGGGGGCCTGCCGTGAGCGGGGTTGGCGGGTCAAGGAACTGGCGGTCAGTCACGCGTTCCATTCGCGGTTGATGGATCCGATGCTGGAGGAGTTCGCGTCGGTGGTGGCGGGGCTGAACTGGCAGCCGCCGCGGGTGCCGGTGGTGTCGAACGTGACCGGCGCGGTCGCGGACGCGGCGGAGCTGACCGACCCGGGCTACTGGGTGCGGCACGTACGCCAGCCGGTACGGTTCGCCGACGCGGTGCGCACCCTCCACCAGCAGGACGTCACCCAGTTCCTGGAGGTCGGCCCCGACGCCGTACTCACCGCCATGGCGCAGGACTGCGTCGAGGCGGCCGGCGAGGTCCGGTTCACCGCCACGATGCGCGCCGGGCACTCCGAGGCCGACACGCTGCGCACCGCCCTCGCCGAGTGGTACGTCACCGGCGGCCACGTCGACTGGACCGGATACCTCGCCGCCCTGGACGGGTCCGGCCCCGAGCGGGCAGCCGAGGCACGCCCCCGCGCCATCGCCCTGCCCACGTACGCCTTCGACCAGCAGCGCTACTGGCTCAACGCCAGCGCGGGGGTCGAGACGGCGCCCGGGCTCGGTGTCCGCCCCGTCGACCACGCGCTGCTCGGCGCCGCCGTACGCGTCGCCGACGACGACGTACGGGTCTTCGGCACCGAACTCTCCGTACTGACACACCCGTGGCTCGCCGAACACGTCGTCTGGGACTCGGTGGTGGTGCCCGGCGCCGCCCTGGTCGAGATGGTCCTGCACGCGGGCGCGCAGGTCGGCTGCGACACCCTCGACGAGCTGACCCTCCAGGCCCCGCTGGCGCTCGCCGAGGACGGCACCCGGGCGGTGCAGGTGAAACTGGGCGCTGCGGACGAGGACGGTCGCCGGACGGTCACCATCCACTCCCGCGCCGCCGCCGACCCGGACGGCGAGTGGGACCGCCACGCGGCGGGCGTCCTCGCCCCCGCCGTACCGCAGCCCGACCGGTCCGATCCGGCGCCGTGGCCGCCCAGCGCCGCCACCGCCGTCGCGGTCGACGGGATCTACACCGAGCTGTCCCGTCTGGGCGTCGAATACGGCCCCCTCTTCCGTGGCCTGCGCGCCGTCTGGCGCACCGGCGACGAGGTGTGCGCCGAGGTGGCGGTGCCCGACGGCACCGAGGTCGCCGGCTTCAGCCTGCATCCCGCCCTGCTGGACGCTGCGCTGCACGTCGTCGGCCTGCTCGACTCCGACGCGGATGATGCCTCCGGCGTACGCCTTCCCTTCGCCTGGACCGGCGTCACCCTCTCGGCGGTCGGCGCGACCGCGCTGCGGGTACGCGCCCGGCGCAGCGGCGGCGGCGTGGCCCTGACCCTGACCGACCCGGCCGGCGCCCCCGTCGCCCGGATCGACTCCCTGGTCTCCCGCCCCGTCACCGCCGACCAGGTGCGCGGCGGTGACTCCGCAGCCGACCCGCTGTACGCCGGCAACTGGCAGAGCGTGCGGCCGGGTACCCCGGCGACCGTCCGGGTGGTGCTCCTCGGCGACGCGCCGTCCGACCTGTCCGAGATCGCCAGGTACAGGCTCGCCGAGCTGGCGGAGGCGGTCGACTCCGGCCGGATCGACCCGGAACTGGTGCTGCTCGCCGCGTACACCGACGACGAGGACGCCCCGGTTCCCGCCGCGACGCGGAGCCGGCTCACGGCGGTGCTGGCCGCCGTCCAGGGCTGGCTCGCCGACGACCGGCTGGCACAGCGGCGGCTGGTCGTGCTGACCCGCGGGGCCGTCGCCGCCGGCGACACCTGTCGTACGGGCGACCTGCCCGGCGCGGCGGTCTGGGGCCTGCTGCGCTCGGCCCAGGCGGAGCACCCCGACCGCTTCGTGCTCGTGGACCTCGACGAGGCGCGGCAGCCGGAGTCCTGCACCGTGGACCTGGTGGCCCGTGCGGTCGCCACCGGCGAACCCCAGCTGGCGGTCCGGGACGAGCAGGTGCTGGCGCCCCGGCTCGCGCCAGCCGTCCTCGACCCGGCGCCGGCCACCGCCCTCGACCCCGAGGGGACGGTCCTGGTCACCGGGGCCACCGGCGCCCTCGGCGGTCTGCTGGCCCGGCACCTGGTCAATACGCACAAGGTGCGCCACCTGCTGCTGGTCAGCCGCCGCGGAACCGACGCCCCCGGCGCGGCGGAGCTGCTCGCCGAGCTGACCGCGCTGGGTGCGCAGGCCCGCCTGGTCGCCGCCGACGTGGCGGACCGGGACCGCCTGGCCGCGGTGCTGGCCGACGTTCCCGCCGAGCACCCGCTCACCGGCGTGGTGCACGCCGCCGGCGTCCTCGACGACACGGTGATCTCGGCGCTGACCCCCGGCCGGCTGTCAGCCGTTCTCTCCGCCAAGGCCGACGCCGCCTGGCACCTGCACGAGCTGACCCGATCGCGGCCGCTGGCGATGTTCGTCCTCTTCTCGTCCGTCGCCGGTGTCCTCGGCGGCCCCGGGCAGGGCAACTACGCCGCCGCGAACGCGTTCCTCGACGGCCTCGCCGGGCACCGGCACGCCTGCGGCCTCGCCGCCACGTCCCTGTCCTGGGGCCTCTGGGCCGCGGACAGCGGGATGACGGGCGCACTCGACGCCGCCGGGCGGCAGCGGATGAGCCGCAACGGCCTCAGCCCGCTCGGCACCGGCCAGGCGTTGCGCCTCTTCGACGCCGGCCTGCACGGTGGACGCCCCCACCTGGTGCCGGCGCTGCTCGACCTCGCCGCGCTGCGCCGCCAGGCCGACGCCGGCCAGCTCCCGGCGCCGCTGCGCGGCCTGGTCCGGGCCCGGCGGCGCGTCGTCGACGGCGGCGGCGACGGCGGCCCGTCCTTCGCGCAGCGCCTCGCCGGCACGCCCGAGGCCGAACGCGGCCGGCTGGTGGAGGACCTGGTCAAGGCGCAGGTCATCGAGGTACTCGGCTACCCGCCGGCCACCGTCGTGCCGTCCGGGCAGACGTTCACCGGCCTCGGCTTCGACTCGCTGACCGCCGTGGAGCTGCGCAACCGGCTGACCGCCCTCACCGGCATCCGGCTGCCGGCGAGCCTCATCTTCGACTGCCCCACGCCCGCCGCCCTCGCCGACTTCCTGCTGGTCGACGCCGCCCCGCCGAAGCCCGAACCGGGCCTGCTCGCCGAGCTGGACCGGCTGGAGGCCGCGTTCGCCGCGACCGCGCCGGAGGAGCTGGAGCGGCTGGCCGCCGACGACGAGACGCGTACCGCCGTGGCGGTCCGCCTCCGGGCGCTGGTCACCCGGTGGAGCGACACCACCGACCGGCCCGACGACGTCGGCCAGGCCCTCGACGACGCCTCGGACGACGAGCTGTTCGACTTCATCGACCAGAAGTTCGGCCGATCCTGACCACGAGTCCGCCGCTTGCCCCTTAGCGACAGGTGATCAACCCGATGGCGAACGAAGCCAAGCTCCGCGAGTACCTCAAGCGCGTCACCGCTGACCTGCACGAGACCAGCGAGCGCCTGCGGGCCGTCGACGAGCAGAATCACGAGCCGATCGCGATCGTGGCGATGGGCTGCCGCTACCCGGGCGGGGTGCGGACTCCGGAGGCGCTGTGGCGGCTGGTCGAGTCCGGCGTCGACGCCGTCACACCCTTCCCGGCGGACCGGGGCTGGGACGTGGAGAGCCTCTACGACCCCGACCCCGACGCGCACGGCAAGTCGTACACCCGAGAGGGCGGCTTCCTGCACGACGCCGGCGAGTTCGACGGCGGCTTCTTCGGCATCTCGCCCCGCGAGGCGCTGGCCATGGACCCGCAGCAGCGCCTCCTGCTGGAGGTCGCCTGGGAGACGGTCGAGCGGGCCGGCATCGCCGCGGACTCGCTCAAGGGCAGCCGCACCGGCGTCTT
>NZ_JAGPXV010000234.1:0-8370 GCF_018070405.1 Micromonospora sp. D75 | reverse complement strand
GCCTCGCCGCCGCAGCTGTTCGCCCGGCACGCCGCCGCCTGGGACGGGCTGGTGAGGCACGTGCCGCCGGACCCTGCGCTGCGCGGACGAAACGGCAAGGTGCTCGGCGTGCTCACCGGCGTCGCGCTGGCCCGGCACGAGCACGTGGTGATCGCCGACGACGACATCCGGTACGACCTGCCGGCCCTGCGCGCCGTGCACCAGCTGCTGGACGGGGTCGACCTGGTCCGCCCGCAGAACCACTTTGACCCGCTGCCCTGGCACGCCTGGTGGGACACCGGCCGGACGCTGCTCGCCCGCGCGTTCGGCGGGGACTGGCCCGGCACTCTCGGGGTGCGGCGGGGCACGTTCCTGGCGATGGGCGGCTACGACCCGGACGTGCTCTTCGAGAACCTGGAGCTGGTCCGGACCGTGCGCGCGTACGGCGGCAGCACCGCCACCCCGGCGTGGCTGTACGTGCGGCGGCTCCCGCCCTCCGCGGCGCACTTCCTCGGGCAGCGCGTCCGCCAGGCGTACGACGAGACGGCCCGGCCGGCGTGGCTGCTCGCCGCGCTGGCGGTGCTGCCCGCGACGGCGGCTGCGCTCGCCACCCGCCGGCCCGGGCTGCTGCTGCGGGCCGGGCTGGCGACTGTCGCGGTGGCGGAGCTGGGCCGGCGACGGGCCGGCGGCGCGACCGTGTTCCCGGCGCACACCAGCCTGGCCGCGCCGCTCTGGGCGCTGGAACGCGGGCTGTGCGCGTGGCTCGCGGTGGGCCGGCGGCTGCGCGGCGGGGTGCCGTACGCGGGCGCCCGGCTGCGGGTGGCGGCCAACTCCACACGTGCGCTGCGGCGGCGGACGACCCGGCACCGCCCGGACGAGCTGGTGCTCTGGGTGCAGACCGGGTCGATGCCCGCTGAGGTGAAAGGAAGGGCCCCTTCTTATCGCGAGGCGATAAGAAGGGGCCCTTCCTAACCGAGAGCGCGGGCCTTCAGGAGGACCGCGCCTGCTCGGCGCTGTGCCGCACGTCCTGCGCGGCGGCGCGGCCGTCGTCCTTGACCGCGTACGCGGCGTCCTGCGCGGTGGCCTTCACCGACTCGGCGGCGTGCTGCGCGGGCTCGCGCAGCTCCTCCTTCAGCTCACCGGCGACCTCGCCCAGCTTCTCCTTGACCACGCCGCCGTGCTCGGCGGCCTTCTCCTTGACCTGCGCGGCGACCTGCTGCTCGCGGCGGGTGGCGGGGATCAGCGAGGAGACCAGCATGCCGACGCCGAAGGCGATCACGCCGGCGGCGATCGGGTTGCCCTCGGACTTGCGCCGCACCACCTGCGGCGCCCGGTGGGCGGCGTCGCCCACCGTGGCGGCGGCCGAGTGCGCCTTGTCGCCCACCGTGGAGGCCATCGAGGAGGCGTGGTCGCCCACCGAGTGGGCGGCGTGGCCGGTGCCGTGGCCGAGGTCCGATGCGGTTCCCATCACCTTGTCCTTCACGTTCGTCAGCGCGCTGCGCACGCGCTGCTTGCGGTCGTCGACGATGCGGCCCGGGCTGACCTTGTACGCCAGGGCGTCCACGTCCGAGCTGAGGTTGTTGCGGGTGGCTTCGATCTCGCGGCGGATCTGCTCGGGATCGGTGCTCATCGGGTGACTCCCTCCGGGTGCGGCTTGAGCGCGTCGGGGATGCGCTGCACGCTGTCGTTCGTCTGCTTCAGGCCGCGGATCCGCTCGGCGTTCTTCTTGCCCATCGAGTACAGGACCGCCGCGACAGCGGCCCAGACGACGGCCACGATCAGCGCGGCCAGCCCGGAGTCCATGACGTTGTCGAGGAACTGCCAGATCGCGATCGAGACAAAGAGCGCCACCATGTAGCCGCCGAAACCGGCGCCGCCGAACAGGCCGGCGGCCTTGCCCGCCTTCTTGCCCTCCTGGCGGATCTCCGCCTTCGCCAGTTCGACCTCCTGCCGCATCAGCGTGGACAGGTCCGTGGTGACCTGGCGCATCAGGTCGCCGAGCGAGCTGCCGCGCACCTCGTCGGCGTGGGGCGGGGCGCCCGCCGCCTGATAGCCGGGGTCCTGCGTGGGTACGGTCATGCCGTCGCCTCCCTTCTGCCGGTACGGCCGGTCACGGGCGGGGAGCGCCGGTGGACGGGACGCCCGGCAGCGGGTCGGTGCGCTCCGGCGGCGGCAGCGGCTGACCGGTGCCACCCGCCGGGTCGGCCCAGGTGTTCGGGGCGCCGCCGGTCGGGTAGGTCGCGCCCGGCGCGGAGTAGCCCGGGTCCGGCTCGGCGTAGCTGCCCGGCGTCGGGTCGAGGTAGCCGCCCGGCGGCACCTGGTCCGGCACCTCACGCGCGGTCGGGATGACGGCCGTGCGGTCCGGGTCGTACGCCGGCCGCGCGCCGCTGTTGTCGTCGCCGAGCGCGGTGATGTTGCGGGTGAGCCGCCCGGCGACCACGCCGAGCAGCGCGGCGCCGACGAGGAACGTGCCGGGGTTGCGGCGGGCGTAGTTCTTCACCTCGTTGAGCAGGTCGCCCGGCTCGCGCTGCTCCAGCCAGCCGGCCACGCCGTGCACCCGCTCGGCCGCCTGGTGTGCCAGCTCGGTGACCGGGCCGGAGCCGCCACCCTGCTGCGCCATGGTGCGCATCTCGTCGGCGAGCGACCGCAGGCCGCTGGCGGCGCGCTGCTGCTGCTGACCGGCCTGGGCGGTGACCTGGCTGCGGGTCTCGCCGTAGAGGTCGCGGGCCTGTCGCTTGGCCTCGCCCACCACCTCCCGACCCTGCTCCTTGGCGGTCTGCGCCACGGCGCCACCGGCGCTCGCGGCGTCGGAGCCCACCTGGCGGGCCTGGTCACGCACGCCGCCGCCGTTCGTCGACTGGTACGTGGCAGAAGTCGGGGAAAGATCCTGAGTCATGATGTCCCTTCCGCTCGTGTGTTTCCCAGCGGGTGTTCTCGGGGGGTACGCGGATTTGTTTCCGCATGACAATCGCCCTACCCCCGGTCGACCGGTCCATGCCTGATTCGTGATTTCTCTGCGGGAGCGACCCGCTCCGGTCAGAGAATGGAATGCCTGCCCGCCCGGGCGGCGGCGAGTCCACGGGGGTGACAGGGATGGCACGTGACGTGCGCGAACACGCGCCCGCCCGGCCTACGGTGCAGAAGGTCGCCCTCGCGGCGGCAGCCGTCTTCGCGCTGATCGGCGTACTCGGTTTCGTACCCGGCATCACCACGCACTACGGCGAGATGACGTTCGCCGGGCACCACTCCGAGGCGAAGCTGCTCGGGGTATTCCAGGTGTCGGTGCTGCACAACCTGGTGCACCTGCTGTTCGGCCTGGTCGGTCTGGTCATGGCGCGGCGGCTGGCCGGGGCGCGGGTGTTCCTGGCCGGCGGCGGCGCGCTCTACCTGGTGCTGTGGCTGTACGGCTTCGCCATCGACCGGGATGCCTCGGCGAACTTCGTGCCGGTGAACGACGCCGACAACTGGCTGCACCTGTTCCTCGGTTTCGGCATGCTCGCGGCCGGCCTGCTGCTCAACAACAACCTCGGCACCGGCACCCGGGTGGAGGCCCCGTTCGACCGTCCCTGACCAGGCGCGACACGCCGGTGCGGGGTTTGTCCCGACCCGATGCCGGGCAGGAGGGCAGGCGCGAGCGGGTCGAGGAGGTCCGGCGATGCCACGGTGGTTGCGCGACAACATGCTCTCGGTCGCCATGCTCGGCGCGTTCCTGGTCTTCCTGCTGCTGCAGAGCGTCTTCGGCTGGCAGGTGCACAACGAGGAGCTGAGCCGGTACGGCATCGAGCCGCTGAGCTGGTGGGCCTATCTCGGCACCGGGCACTTCGCCGAGGCGGTGTTCGAGAACTGGGAGTCGGAGTTCCTCCAGATGGGCGGCTACGTGCTGCTCACCGCGTACCTGGTGCAGAAGGGCTCGGCCGAGTCGAAGCCGGAGGACCAGACGGACCGGCCGGAGGACAACCGGGACCACGCCCGCCCCGACTCGCCCTGGCCGGTACGGGTCGGCGGGCTGCCGCTCGTGGTCTACCGGAACAGCCTCGCCATCGCGCTTCTGATGATCTTCGGCGGCTCGTTCCTGGGGCATCTGTTCGGCGGCGTGGCCGCCTACAACCAGGAGCAGGCGCTGGAGAGCGGTGCCGCCCCGATCAGCGCCTGGCAGTTCCTCGGCACCAGCGACTTCTGGTTCCAGTCGATGCAGAACTGGCAGAGCGAGTTCCTCGCCGTCGGCGTGCTGATCCTGCTCAGCATCGTGCTGCGCCAGCACGCCAGCCCGGAGTCGAAGCCGGTCACCGCGCCGCACGCCCAGACCAGCGCCTGAGCGTCAGGCCGGCCGATCAGGCCGCCACCGGCAGCCGCTTGGCGAAGCAGACGCTGTACGGGTTGTCCACGTACTCGCCGTACACCGGGATCGGCTCGTAGCCGCTGGACCGGTAGAGCGAGATCGCGGCCGGCAGGTAGGTGCCCGTCTCCAGGCACACCGTGCGGTGCCCCGCCCGGAACGCCAGCTCCTCCAGCGCGACGAGCAACTGCCGGGCGATGCCCCGCCCCCGGAACGCCGGTCGCACGTACATCCGCTTCAGCTCACCGGTGTCGGCGTCGAGCGCCTGGAGCCCACCGCAGCCGACCGCCCGGCCGCCCACCACGGCGGCCAGGTAGTGGATGTCGGTGTGCACGACCGTCACCTGCCCGTCCAGCCCGCCGTCCGCGTCGCGCAGCTCACGCTGCTGGGCGACGACGAGCGCGGCGATCTCCGGGTCGGTGGCGGGACGGGACTCGATCAACATGCCCGTACGCTAGATCCGCCGGATTTCGCGCAGGTTTCCCGCCACCGTCCCGCAGACGGCTACTCGACGTCCGCTTCCGCCGCGGCCGCGGCCTCGATCTCGTCCTCCGGGCGGACCCGGCGGGCCTTGCGGGCCGCCAGCCGGTCGGACGCCGACGGTCGGTTCGACTTCTCCTCCAGCCGCACGTCGGTGCCCCGGTTACCGGGTACGAAGTCGACACCGGCGTAGAGCGTCGGTTGCCAGTCGAACTCCCGTTCGCCGATGCGCACCAGGTCACCGGCCTGCGCGCCGGCCTTGGCGAGCTTCTCCTCGACGCCGAGGCGGGCCAGCCGGTCGGCCAGGTAACCCACCGCCTCGTCGTTGTCGAAGTTGGTCTGCTTGACCCAGCGCTCCGGCCGGCTGCCGCGCACCGTGTACGAGCCGTCCGGCTCGGCCTCGATGGTGAAGCCGGCGTCGTCGACCGCCTTCGGGCGGATCACGATCCGGGTCGGCTCGGCCGGCGGGGCGGCCTGGCGGCCCTGCTCGACCAGCTCCGCCATCGCGTACGTCAGCTCGCGCAGGCCCTCGCGGGTGGCGGTGGAGACGTCGAAGACGCGCAGGCCACGGGCCTCCAGGTCGGGGCGGACGATGTCGGCGAGGTCCTTGCCGTCGGGCACGTCGACCTTGTTGAGCGCGACCAGCCGGGGCCGGTCGGCGAGCCCGCCGTACTGGGACAGCTCCGACTCGATGGCGTCGATGTCGGCGAGCGGGTCGCGGCCGGGCTCCAGCGTCGCGGTGTCGACCACGTGCACCAGCACGGCGCAGCGCTCGACGTGGCGGAGGAACTCCAGGCCCAGGCCCTTGCCGCTGGCCGCGCCCGGGATCAGGCCCGGCACGTCGGCGACGGTGAAGGTGTGGTTGTCCACCCGGACCACGCCCAGGTTCGGCACCAGCGTGGTGAACGGGTAGTCGGCGATCTTCGGCTTGGCCGCGGAGATCACCGAGATCAGCGACGACTTGCCGGCCGACGGGAAGCCGACCAGGCCCACGTCGGCGACGCTCTTGAGCTCCAGCACCACGTCCAGCCGGTCGCCGGGCTCACCCAGCTCGGCGAAGCCGGGCGCCTTGCGGCGGGCGTTCGCCAGCGAGGCGTTGCCGCGTCCGCCCCGGCCGCCCCGGGCCGCCTCGAACGTGGTGCCCACGCCGACCATGTCGGCCAGGACCTCGCCGTCGAGGCTCTGCACCACGGTGCCGTTGGGCACCTTGATGACCAGGTCGCGGCCGTTCGCGCCGTCCCGGTTCGAGCCGGCCCCGCCCTTGCCGTTCTCGGCCTTCAGGTGGGGCCGGAAGTGGAAGTCGAGCAGCGTGGTGACCTGCGCGTCGACCACCAGGGACACGCTGCCGCCGTGGCCGCCGTTGCCGCCGTCCGGCCCGCCGAACGGCTTGAACTTCTCCCGGTGGATCGAGACACAGCCGTGCCCGCCGTCGCCGGCCTGCATGTGCAGGACGACCCGGTCAACGAACGTCGTCACGACGCCAATCCTTCCAGCGGGGTCCGCCCCGCGCGTGAAAAGGCGAAGCGGGCCGGGACCAGAGGTCCGCGGCCCGCTTGGCCAGAAAACTACTGCTGCGGCACGATGCTGACGGTCTTGCGACCGCGCTTGGTGCCGAACTGAACCGAGCCGGCGGCCAGCGCGAACAGCGTGTCGTCGCCGCCACGGCCGACCAGGTCACCGGGGTGGAACTTGGTGCCACGCTGACGGATGAGGATCTCACCCGCGCTGACGACCTGACCACCGAAGCGCTTCACGCCGAGCCGCTGGGCCGCGGAGTCACGGCCGTTACGCGAGCTGGACGCACCCTTTTTGTGAGCCATTGGAGGACGACCTACTTCCCGCTGGAGATGCCGGTCACCTTGACCTGGGTCAGCGGCTGGCGGTGACCCTGGCGCTTGTGGTAGCCGGTCTTGTTCTTGAACTTGTGGATCCGGATCTTCGGGCCCTTGGTGTGCGCGGCGATCTCGCCGGACACCGCGACCTTGGCGAGCTTCGCCGCGTCGGTCACCAGGTCGTCACCGTCGACGAGGAGCACCGCGGTGAGCTTCACCGCGTCGCCGGGGGCACCGGCGAGCTTCTCGACCTCGATCACGTCGCCCTCGGCGACCTTGTACTGCTTGCCGCCGGTCTTGACGATCGCGTACATCGGAGGCGGACTCCCTGTCGTTGAGGCTGCTGGCGTCTGTTCCACCGCTGCCGGTTGTCACACCGTCGGCGGTCGTTCCCACGGCGTCTCGCCGGGAGCCGTGACACCGGCGGCGCGGGCACGCGGGAACTCGGCACACCAAAGTGCGCCGCAGGCAAGCCTACGCCATACCCGGCCCGCTCCCCAAACCGGGCTGCCGGTAGGCGGCTCTTCCGCGCGGCCCACCGGCACGACAGGGCCCCCGCGCCACACGCCAGGCGTGGATCGGGGGCCCTGTTCGCGCAGGTCAGTGCCCTACGGCCGGGTACGCCGCCGGGCGCCGCCACGGCGGGTCCGCCGGCGCGGGGCGCCGCTGTCGTCGTCGCTGTCGCCGTCACCGATCGCGTCCGGGTCGTCGGCGGCGGCCAGCCGGGCCGAGTCGCCCTCCTGGCTGTCCGCAACCGCCGGGGCGGCGGGCGTGTCCGTCTCGAACCGGGACAGGTCGTAGCCCTGGGTGTCGTAGTAGTCGTCGTCGGTCTCGACCACCTCGGCGACGGTCCGCTCCGGCGGCGCGACCGCAGCGGGCGGCTCGGTGGCGGCCTGCGGCTGCGCGGCCGGTTGCTCCGGTACGGCCTCCACGGCCGGCTTCTCCGCGGCGGCCTTGCGGCCCCGGCGTCGGCCGCTCTTCTCCTCGGCCGGCGCGGCGACCGCCGAGGCGACCGCCTTGACCTTCTCGCCCGCGCCGCCGCGCGGCTTCTCCGGCACCGGCTCGGTGTGAATGATCACGCCCCGGCCCTTGCAGCACTCGCAGGTCTCGCTGAACGCCTCCAGCAGGCCCGCGCCGATGCGCTTACGGGTCATCTGCACCAGGCCGAGCGAGGTGATCTCGGTGACCTGGTGCTTGGTGCGGTCCCGGCCCAGGCACTCGGTGAGCCGGCGCAGCACCAGCTCCCGGTTCGACTCCAGCACCATGTCGATGAAGTCGATCACCACGATGCCGCCGAGGTCGCGCAGCCGCAGCTGACGCACGATCTCCTCGGCCGCCTCCAGGTTGTTGCGGGTGACCGTCTCCTCCAGGTTGCCGCCGGAGCCGGTGTACTTGCCGGTGTTGACGTCGATGACGGTCATCGCCTCGGTGCGGTCGATCACCAGCGAGCCGCCGGAGGGGAGGAAGACCTTCCGGTCCAGCCCCTTGAGGATCTGCTCGTCGATCCGGTACTCGGCGAACACGTCCGCCACCCCGGCGTGCCGGCGCAGCCGCGCCACCAGGTCCGGCGAGACGTGCGACAGGTACGACTCGACCAGGTCGTACGCGGACTCGCCCTCGATGACCAGCTCGCGGAAGTCCTCGTTGAAGAGGTCCCGGACCACGCGGATGACCAGGTCCGGCTCCTCGTAGAGCAGCACCGGGGCGCCGCCCTCGGTCGCCTTGGCCTGGATGTCCTCCCAC
>NZ_JAGPXV010000233.1:0-8381 GCF_018070405.1 Micromonospora sp. D75 | reverse complement strand
CGCTGTAGCGGGGACGCCGCGCCGGGCGCGGGAAACTGTCGCTCGTGGTGGGCCGGATCCGGTCCGGGTCCAGGCCGCGCAGGGCGAACACGGCGCGGGCCAGGCCGTACCAGGTGGTCTCGCCGGCGGCGGTGCCGTGGTACGTCCCGGGCGCCGCGTCGCCGGCCAGCGCCGCGTCGGCGAGCGCCACGAGCCGCTCCGCAAGACGGTACGACCAGGTGGGCTGCCCGCGTTGGTCGTCCACCACGTCGAGCCGGTCGCGTTCGGCGGCCAGCCGCAGCATCGTGGTGACGAAGTTGCGGCCGTGGGTGGCGTAGAGCCAGGCGGTACGCACCACGTACCCGGTCTCGGGCAGCAGCCGGGCCACCGCAAGCTCCCCGGCGAGCTTGCCGCGCCCGTACGCGTTGACCGGGCCGGTCGGGGCGTCCTCCGGGTACGGCTCGACCGCGTCCCCGGCGAACACGTAGTCGGTGGAGACGTGCACCAGGCGCGCGCCGGACCCGGCGCAGGCGTGGGCCAGGTGGGCGACCGCGTCGCCGTTGACAGCCGTGGCGTCCGCCTCGCGGGTCTCCGCGCCGTCCACGTCGGTCCACGCTGCGGCGTTGAGCACCACGTCGTGCCCGCTCACCGCGTCCCGGACGGCGTGGGCGTCGGTGACGTCGAGGCCGGCGCGGGTGGCGGCGGTGACCGACAGGTCCGGCCGGGTCCGCAGCACGGCGAGCAGGTCCCGCCCCAGCATGCCGCCCGCGCCGGTGACGAGCACCCGGGTCACCGGTGGCCGGCCGTCTTCAGCGGTTCCCACCAGGCCCGGTTGTCCCGGTACCAGCGCACGGTCTCGGCCAGCCCCCGGTCGAGGTCGATGGTCGGGGCGTACCCCAGCTCGTCGCTGATCTTGCTGATGTCCAGCGAGTAGCGGCGGTCGTGGCCCTTGCGGTCGGTGACCGGGACGACCCGGTCCCAGCCGGCGTCGCAGGCGGCCAGGAGCCGCTCGGTGAGCTGCCGGTTGGTCAGCTCGGTGCCGCCGCCGATGTGGTAGACCTCGCCGGCCCGCCCCTTCTCCTGGACCATCGCCACGCCCCGGCAGTGGTCGTGCACGTGCAGCCAGTCCCGCACGTTGCCGCCGTCGCCGTAGAGCGGCACGGTGCCGCCGTCGAGCAGGTTCGTCACGAACAGCGGGACGACCTTCTCCGGGTACTGGTACGGCCCGTAGTTGTTGGAGCAGCGCGTCACCACCACGTCCAGGCCGTGGGTGCGGTGGTAGGCCAGCGCCAGCAGGTCGGACCCGGCCTTCGAGGCGGAGTACGGCGAGTTCGGTGACAGCGGCCAGTCCTCCGTCCAGGAGCCGGAGTCGATCGAGCCGTACACCTCGTCGGTGGAGACGTGCACGAACCGGCCGGCGCCGTGACGCAGCGCGGCGTCCAGCAGCGTCTGGGTGCCGAGCACGTTCGTGGTGACGAACGGCGCCGCGCCGGTGATCGAGCGGTCCACGTGCGACTCGGCGGCGAAGTGGACGATCACGTCGTGGCCGGGCACCACCTCGTCGACGAGCGCCGCGTCGCAGATGTCGCCGTGCACGAAGCGCAGGCGCGGGTCGTCGCGTACCGGGGCCAGGTTCGCCAGGTTGCCGGAGTAGGTGAGCTTGTCCAGCACGGTGAGCGCCGTGGGCGCCGTCGCGGGCACCCCGGCCGCGTCGCCGCCGGGCACGCCCAGCAGCATCCGCACGTACTCCGACCCGATGAAGCCGGCGCCGCCGGTGACGAGGATCCTCACGGGTGGAGGAGTCTACGCCGTACCCGCAGCGCAGGCGGGACGTCGACGGGCCACGGTGGTGACGGCGTCACGGGTAGTCTCCGCGAGTGCGTGGAATCCTTCTCGCCGGCGGCACCGGGTCCCGGTTGTGGCCGATCACCCGGGCCGTCTCCAAGCAGCTGATGCCGGTGTTCGACAAGCCGATGGTCTACTACCCGCTCTCCACTCTGGTGATGGCCGGCGTGCGGGAGATCCTGGTGGTGACCACTCCGGAGGACCGCGCCCAGTTCGAGCGGCTGCTCGGCGACGGCAGCCAGTGGGGGCTGCGGCTGGCGTACGCCGAACAGCCCCGTCCGGAGGGCATCGCGCAGGCGCTGGTGCTCGGCGCGGACTTCATCGGCGACGAGTCGGTGGCGCTGATCCTCGGCGACAACATCTTCCACGGCGTCGGGCTCGGCCGGCAGCTCGCCCAGCACGGCGAACCGGTGGGCGGCCGGGTCTTCGCGTACCCGGTGGCGAACCCGCAGGCGTACGGCGTGGTCGAGTTCGACGCCGACGGCCGGGTGCTCTCGATCGAGGAGAAGCCGGCCCGTCCCCGGTCCCGGTACGCGGTGCCCGGCCTCTACTTCTACGACAACCGGGCGGTCGACATCGCCCGCAAGCTGACGCCGAGCGCGCGCGGCGAGCTGGAGATCACGGCGGTCAACGAGACGTACCGGGCGTGGGGCGAGCTGACCGTGACGGTCCTCGACCGGGGCACGGCGTGGCTGGACACCGGCACGTTCACCTCGATGATGCAGGCCGCGGAGTTCGTCCGGGTGATCGAGGAGCGCCAGGGCATGAAGATCGGCTGCGTCGAGGAGGTGGTCTGGCGGTCCGGGCTGATCGACGACGAGCGGCTGCGCGTGCTCGCCCATCCGCTGACCCGCAGCGGCTACGGCGAATACCTGCTGGGCCTGCTGGCCGAGCGGAGCGGGACCGAAGGATGAAGATCCGGCCGCTGAGCATCGAGGGGGCGTGGGAGATCACGCCCCGGCAGCACGGCGACTCCCGCGGGTTGTTCATGGAGTGGTACCGGTTCGACCGGCTCGCCGAGGTGGTCGGGCGTCCGCTGCGGCTGGCCCAGGGCAACCTGTCCGTCTCCGCGCGGGGCGTGGTCCGCGGCATCCACTTCGCCGACGTCCCGCCCGGCCAGGCCAAGTACGTGACCTGCGTACGCGGGGCCGTGGTCGACCTGGTGGTGGACATCCGGGTGGGCTCGCCGACGTTCGGCCGGTGGGAGGCGGTGCGGCTGGACGACGTCGACCGGCGAGCCGTCTATCTCAGCGAGGGTCTGGGGCACGGTTTCTGCGCGCTGACCGACGACGCCACACTCAGCTATCTCTGCTCCACCACCTACAACCCGGGCGCCGAGCACACGGTGCACCCTCTCGACCCGGACCTGGCGATCGACTGGCCGGCCGAGGCACCGGTGCTGTCGGCCCGCGACGCCGCCGCGCCGAGCCTGGCCCACGCGCGTACGGCCGGGCTCCTGCCCGACTACCGCAGTACCCGCACCTGTGCCGCACCGTTCGGGGGCGACGAGTGACAGGCGGTTCGCTGGTCGACGCCGCGCAGTCCTCGTCGGACCCCGGCACGACGCCTCCGCCCGGGCGCCGGGCGGCCGGTCTGCTGCGGCGGCTCGTCGCGCCCGAGCGCCTCTATCTCGGCGCGCTGGGACTGACCGGCCTGGCGGCGGTCATGTCGGTGGCGCTGCCCGCGGCGGAGCGCGGCGAACTGTCAGCAAACATGGTGAGCGCGACGCTCGGCGCGGCCGTCGGCGGGCTGTCGCTCGACACCTTCCTCATCTCGCGTCCGGCCGGCTGGGTGCAGTCCCGGGGACGGGCGTACGTGATCGCGATCCTCGGCGTCGCCGTACTCCTCTCCGGTGTCGCCGCCGCGCTGCTCACCGCGGCGGCGGGCGTCGGCGCCTATCTGGTCGGCGTCGGGTCCGCGGTGGGTCTGACCGTGTTCAACACGGTCTCGTCGCTCGCCCTGCGGCAGCGCAGCTTCCGGCTGGTCTACGCGATGCGCGCGGCGAGCGGCGCGGTCCTGGTCGCCGGGTACGCCGCCCTCTACGCCGCCGGCCGGCTCGACGGCGGCGTGTGGAGCATGGTGTGGCTCGCGGTGCAGTGGCTCAGCGCCTTCGCCGTGTGCGGCCTGGTCCTGGTCCGGCTGCGGCGGGCCGGCGCGGCCCCGGCGCCCACCTCGACCGGCGCGGACCTCCGGGCCGACCTGCTCGCGGCCGGGAGCCTGCACCTGGGCATCTTCGCGCAGATGATGACGTTGCGGTTCAACCAGGTCCTGGTGGCCCGGTTCGCCGGGGCCGGTCCGCTCGGCGTCTACGCGCTGGCGGTCGCTGCCCTGGAGTTCGCGCAGGCCGGAGCCGTGGTGCGGGCACAGCGCATCCTCGCCGACCGGGACGGCGGGAACGGCCCGGACCCGACGCGGGCGGTGGTGACGGCGGCCCTGCCGATCGCCCTGGCCGCGATCGTCGGGCTCGGCGTGCTGGGTTTCCTGGCGCCGGAGTACCGGCACGCCTGGCTCCTCGGGCTGCTGCTCCTGCCGGGCTCGCTGGCCACGGCGGCCGGAAAGAGCTGGAGCGCCCTGCTGCTGAAGCGGCGGGGTGAGAGGGCGACCACTGTGGTCGCCGTGGTCACGTCGGCGGTCGCGGTTCCGGCATACCTCGGCGTCATCCCGTGGGCCGGTGTGGTCGGGGCGGCGGTCGCCTCGTCGCTCGCCTACGCCGTGCACGCGTTCGCGTCGAGAGCGAGCCTGCGCCGGGCGCAGCCGCCGAATCCTGGGATGGTGTGAGATGGACGTCTCGATCGTGGTTCTCGCCTGGGAGGACTTCCACCGCACCCGCGACTGCGTGCTGTCCCTGCCCGCCGAGGCCGAGATCGTCGTGGTGGACAACGGCAGCTCGGCGGAGATCCGCGAGGCGCTGAGCGGGTTCTGCGCCCAGCAGGGCGTCACCTACGTCCAGTCCGGCTCGAACCTGGGGTACGCCCGCGGCATGAACCTCGGCGTACGGCACACCAGCAGGGCGCACGTCATCCTCTCCAACAACGACATCGTCGTGCACGGTGACGCGGTGGCCCGGCTGCTGACGGCTCTGGAGGACCCGGAGGTGGGCGCCGCCTTCCCCGCTGTGGTGACGCCGGAGGGCGTGCCGCAGACCGAGGGCGGCCGGTTCCTGACCATGGGGGTCGGGCTGGGCCACGCCACCGGGCTGAGCCTCGTGGTGCCGCGCCTGCGGATCGTCGCGCCCCCGGAGCAGGCGGACTGGCTGACCGGGCCGTTCGTCGCGCTGCGGCGCAGCACCTTCGACGCCATCGGCGGAGTCGACGAGACGTCGTTCTTCTACTCCGAGGACATGCGGCTGTGCTGGGCGGTACGCCGGCAGGGCAAACGGCTGGCGTACGTCGCCGACGCCGTGATCATGCACGAGGACGACGCGACGGCCAAGCGGCGCTGGTCGGCGGAGGAGATCTCCGAGCGGCGTACCCGGGAGTTCATCCGGGCCAGCCGGGACCTGGGCGGCCGCCGTGGTCGCGTGGCGGCCACCGCGTACGTCTGCGGCATCCTGCTGCGGGCGGCGGTGGGCCGGGACTCCGTGCGCCGCGCGATCGCGCGCGGGGCCGTCGCGGGGCTGCGTGCGTCGTGAAGGTGCTCTTCGTCTGCACGACCGGTGGCTCCGGGCGGCGGCAGTTGGGCGGCGCGGAACGGATGCTCGCCGAGCTGGTGCCGGCGCACGCCCGTACCGGCGTCGACGTGGTGGCCGCCACCTCGGACGACGAGGTGGGCAGGTCGCTGCGCGAGGCCGGGGTGCCGTGGGTCGGGCTCGGCGCGACCAGCCGGATCGACCTCGGCTACGCGCGTCAGATCCGCCGTCTCGTCCGCGAGGTGAAGCCGGACGTGGTCTGCGCCCACCTGCTGTCCGCCGCGATGCACGCGCGGGCCGCGCTCAGCCTGGACCGCACCCCGCTCGTGGTCACCCTGCACAACAGCCTCTGGCAGTACCGGGACACCGCCGGGTCGTGGCAGCAGAAGGCCGCCACCCAGTCCAACATCGCGCTGGACCTGGCGATGCGCCGCCTCCGGCCGCACGCGACGGTGGCGGTGTCCGAGTTCGAGGCCACCGAGCTGCGTGAGCGGGGCCGCGTCCGCAACGTCCACCTGATCCCCAACCCGCTGCCGGCCGACTGGCCCGCCCCGAAACCCGCCGACGCGCCGGCGTCCGGCCGCCGTCCAGTGGTCGGCTACCTGGGCCGGCTGGAACGGGAGAAGGGCGCGGACCTGCTGGCCGAGACCGCCGCGCACCTGCCGGAGATGGACGTCCGGGTCGCCGGGGCCGGCTCGCTGCCGATCGCGGCCCGGCCGAACCTGGAACTCGTCGGCCGGGTCGTCGCCGCGGACTTCCTCCGCGGGATCGACTGCCTCCTGGTGCCGTCGCGGGTCGAGTCGTTCGGGCTCAGCGCGCTGGAGGCGCTGTCCCTGGGCGTACCGGTGGTGCACACCGGGGCCGGCGGGCTGGCCGAGGTCACCCGGCACGCCACCGGCACGCTCGCCGTCCGGGCCGACCCCAGCCCCGCCGCGCTGGCCGGCGCCGTCCGCCGGGCGCTGGCCCAGGCCGGGCCCGCCGAGGAGCGGCGGGGTGTGGCCGAGTGGTACGCCCAGGAGTACGCCTTCGACCGGTGCGTGACGCGCTGGCAGAGTCTGTACCGGTCGCTGCGGTGACCGCCGTGGAACTGACTGTCGTCACGGTGCTGTACCGGTCCGCCGGCATGCTCGCCGAGACGCTGCCCACCTGGGTACGCAGCGCCGAAGGGCTGCCGGTGCGGTTCGTCTTCGCCGACAACTGGCCCGAGGACGGCTGCGCGGCGATCATCGCCGGTTGCCTCGACCAGGACCGGTACCGGTACCTTCCCGACTCGTCCAACCCGGGCTTCGCGGCCGGCTGCAACCGGGCCGTCGCGGCCACCACCACCGGCCACGTGCTGCTGCTGAATCCGGACGTCTGGCTGCCCGACGGCGCGCTGGCCCGCATCTGCGCCGCCGTCGCGGAGGACCCCGGCACCCCGGTCGCGGTCGGCCTGGCCATGCACGGCGGCGAGTACGTGGGCATCGACCTGAATCCGGTCTCGCTGTTCATCGACCGGTCCGCCACGACGGCACGGGCGCCACTGGGCCCGTCCGGCGGCGCGGCGGTCTTCCCCACCGAGCTGTACCGCAGGTTCGGCGGGTTCTACGAGCACCTGTTCGCCTGGGGTGAGGACGCCGACCTCGCCCTGCGGCTCCACGCCTCGGGGGTTCGTACCCGGGCGCTGGATCTGATGCTGCCGCACGCCGGTGGGCACAGCGTCGACGGCGACGACCGGCTGCAGGGATTCCGGGCCTTCCTCCTGGCCCGCAACCGGCTCCTGGTCGCGGCGCGCACCCTCACCTGGCCGCTGCTGCTCGTCGCGCTGCCGGTCCTCGCGCTGGCGCACGTCGCGCTCGCCGCCCGGCGGGTCCGCCAGGGCCTGCTGCGGCCGTTCCTGCGCGGCGTGGGACACGGCCTGCGGCAGGGGCCGGCCGCCCGCCGGCAGTGGACCGGCAAGCGGTTCGGCTTCGCGACCCTGCTCAGCTATCTGACAGTTCGGAGAGCGTGATGACGGGACACCCGTGGAGTGTCGTGACTGTCACCTACAACTCGGCGGACACGCTGCGCCGCTGCTGGCGCGGCGAGAAGCCGTACGAGTGGATCGTGGTGGACAACGCGTCGTCCGACGACTCGGCGGCGGTGGCCCGGGAGCTGGGCGCGCGGGTCGTCCGGCTGCCGGAGAACGTGGGCTTCTCCCGGGCCAACAACGTCGCGCTGCACGAGGCCGCCGGCAGGTACGTCCTCTTCGCGAACCCGGACCTGGAGGTCCGCCCGGACGGGCTGGAGGCGCTCGCGCGGCACCTGGACGCGCACGGCGGACTGGTGGCGCCCCAACTGCTCTCCACCGACGGGACCCCGCAACCAAACGGGCGTGGCTTCCCGTACGCCACCGCGAAGCTCGGCAACCGGAAGCTGTGGCCGCTGTCCCGCCTGCACGAGTCGTACCGGATGGTCGCGGAGCCGGGCGAGGTCCGCTACGTCGCCTGGCTGATGGGGGCGGCGGTCGCCGGACGCACCGGGGACCTCGTCGAGCTGGGCGGATGGAACGAGCGCTTCTTCCTCTACTACGAGGACCACGAGCTGGGCCTGCGGGCGTGGCAGCGCGGTTTCCCGGTCGCCCTGCTCGGTGACGTGCGGTGGACCCACCACTGGGCGCGGGCGACGAACTCGGTGCGGTGGTCACCGGCGCACACGCTGGAGTTGCGCAGCGCCCGGATCTTCTTCGGCATGTTCCCCGAGTTCCTGGTCGGCCTGCCGCCGGCTGCCCGCCGGCACCACCGGGCGGCCGGGCTGATCGGTTCACGGGTGCCCGCGCCCCGCCCGCCGGTGGCCGGCTGAGCCGGGTCGGTCCGCGTGTCTCCCCTCCTGAAGGCCGCCGTCCGGCGTGCGCTCGTGTCGCAGCCGCTGGCGAGCGCGTACCACGGGCGGGCCAACGGTTTCGGCGCGC
>NZ_JAGPXV010000232.1:0-6276 GCF_018070405.1 Micromonospora sp. D75 | reverse complement strand
GCCGCGGCGTTCGCGGCCGGCGGCGAGATGGGCGAGCGGCTGCGCGCCTTCGACTGGGCCGCCACCCCGCTCGGCAGCCCGGACCGCTGGCCCGCCGCGCTCTCCCACGCGATGAGCACCATGCTGTCGTCCCGCGCCCAGATGGTGGTGTTCTGGGGCGAGCAGCACCTGGCCTTCTACAACGACGCCTACCGGCCGACCATCGGCGACAAGCACCCCGCCGTGATCGGGCAGGCCGCGCACCGGCACTGGGCCGAGACCTGGGACGTGCTCGGCCCGCTGCTGGACGCGGCCCGTGATCGGGTCGCTACTGTGGTGGCGTTGTCCGAGTACGGCATCACCGACGTGTCCCGCCCGGTGGACGTGAACCGGCTGCTGCGCGCCGAAGGATTGCTGCGGGTCTACACCCAGGCCGGGATGGAATACCTCGACCCGTGGACGTCACGGGCGTTCGCGGTGGCCGACCACCAGGTGGCGCACGTCTACGTCCGGGATCCGGCGGACGTGCCGGCGGTGGCGAAGCTCTGCGCGGCGCTGCCCGGCGTGGCCGAGGTGCTGGACGCCGCCGGGCAGGCCGGGTACGGCCTGGACCATCCCCGCTCGGGCGAGTTGGTGCTGGTGGCCGAGCCGGACTCCTGGTTCACCTACTACTACTGGCTGGACGACGCGCGGGCACCCGACTTCGCGCGGCTGGTGGAGATCCACCGTAAGCCGGGCTACGACCCGGCCGAGCTGTTCTTCGATCCGGCCGCTCCGGGCGCGGCGAAACGTCGTGCGGCGGTGGCGCTGGCGCGCAAGAAGCTCGGCCTGCGCTATCTGATGAACGTGGTCGGGCTGGACGCCGGGGCGCGGGCGGTGCGTGGTTCGCACGGGCGCCTGCCGGCCGATCCGGCGGACGGCCCGGTGCTGCTCTGCTCCGACCCGGCCGCGATCCGGCCCCGGGTGGAGGCGACCGATGTGAAGGCGTTGTTGCTGGAACTCGCCGGATTGGCCTGGGAGGCACCATGACCGTGACCGTCGCACCGACCGACCCGGCCCTGCTTCGGGGCCGTTTCGACGCCGAGCTCGCCGCGTTCCTGGACGCGAGAGGGCCGGGTCGGCCGGACGACGGTACGGGGACTGTTCACTCCGCTTTGCGCCGGTTCGTGCTGGCCGGCGGGAAGCGGCTGCGACCGCTGTTCTGCTACTGGGGCTGGCGGGGCTTCGGCGGCCCGGACGAGCGGCCGATCGTGGTGGCCGCGGCGTCGCTGGAGCTGTTCCACGCGTTCGCGCTGATCCACGACGACATCGTGGACCGCAGTGACCGCCGCCGGGGAGCGCCCACGCTGCACCGCTTCTTCGCCGACCTGCACGAGCGGTCCGGCTGGCGCGGCGACCCGGCGGCGTACGGCCGGCAGGCGGCGGTGCTCTGCGGGGACCTCTGCGCCACCTGGTCGGCGCAGATGTTCCACGGCTGCGGGTTGCCGCCCGAGCGGCTGCGCGGCGGGCAGGTCCTGCTGGCCCGGATGCGCTCGGAGGTGATCGCGGGGGAGTACCTGGACGTGGTCGCGGCGGCCGGGGACGGTTCGGTGGCGAGCGCGCTCGCCGTGGTGCGGCTGAAGACGGCCCGTTACACGGTGACCCGTCCGGTGCAGATCGGCGCCGCGCTGGCCGGCGCGACGCCGGCGGAGGTGGCGGCGCTGGCCGGGTTCGGCGATCCGCTCGGGGACGCGTTCCAGCTCCGCGACGACGTCCTCGGCGTCTTCGGCGATCCGGCGGTGACCGGAAAGTCCAATCTGGACGACCTGCGCGAGGGCAAGCCGACGGTGCTGCTGGCGCTGGCCCGGGCGTCCGCCTCCCCGGCCGGGGTGGCCCGGCTGCGCGAGCTGGTCGGCGATCCGGCGCTGGATCAGGCGGGCGCCGCCGAGGTGCGGGGCATCGTCGAGGAGTCCGGCGCCCGGGAGGCGGTGGAGCGGATGATCCGTACCCGGGCCGACGCGGCAGTGGTCGCGCTGGACGCGGCGGGGCTCGCGGAGCCGGCCCGGCGGGTGCTCGCCGCGCTCGTGGAGCGGGCTGTCGACCGCCGCGAGTGACACCTACTTTTGTCGCGTGGCGGCGAAAGTGTAAGCCGATCGATCAGAAGCTATGGACAGGCTGATCGAAAGGTTTTAATGTCGTGCACAGTACCTAGCTGACCCGACGAGGCGATCCGCCCCCGTACCGCCCGCCTCGCCGAGGCGCAGCATCCCCCGCTCGGCATCCGGCGCGACGCGCGCCCGGTCCTGGCTGCGCGCGTCAGGAAGGGACAGCACAGCATGTCCAGCCACCACCACCCCCGTGCCCGACGACCGTTCGCCGCTGCCGCAGCGCTGCTGCTCGCGGCCACCGCCGGCACCGTCACAGCGGCCGCGGCGCCCGTCCCGGCGTCCGCCCACCCGATCACGGCGAGCGACTTCCAGCAGGTCGAACTCGCCCGCGGCGTCGCCGAGACCGGCGAACCGATGTCCCTGGCGGTGCTGCCCGACCGGTCGGTCCTGCACACCGCCCGCAACGGCACGCTGCGCCGCACCGACGCGGCCGGCGCCACCACAGTCATCGGCACCCTGCCGGTCTACACCCACGACGAGGAGGGGCTGCAGGGCGTCGGCGTCGACCCCGGCTTCGCCTCCAACCGGCACATCTACCTCTACTACGCGCCGCCGCTGTCCACCCCCGCCGGCGACGCGCCCGCCACCGGCACCGACTTCTCCGCCTGGCAGGGCGTCAACCGGCTGTCCCGGTTCACGCTCAACGCCGACTTCACGCTCAACCAGGCCAGCAAGGTCGACGTGCTCGACGTACCGGCCGACCGGGGGCTGTGCTGCCACGTCGGCGGTGACATCGACTTCGACGCCGCCGGCAACCTCTACCTGTCCACCGGCGACGACACCAACCCGTTCGACTCGGCCGGATACGCGCCGATCGACGAGCGCACCAACCGCAACCCCGGGTACGACGCGCAGCGCAGCGCCGGCAACACCAACGACCTGCGGGGCAAGATCCTGCGGATCAAGGTGAACGCCAACGGCACGTACTCGATCCCGGCCGGCAACCTCTTCGCGCCCGGCACCGCGCGGACCCGCCCGGAGATCTACGCGATGGGCTTCCGCAACCCGTTCCGGATCAGCGTCGACAAGGCCACCGGCGTCGTCTACGTGGGCGACTACGGGCCGGACGCCGGCACCACCACCGCCCGCGGCCCGTCCGGGCAGGTCGAGTTCAACCGGGTCACCGGGCCCGGCAACTACGGCTGGCCGTACTGCACCGGCACCAACACGGCCGCCGAGACGTACGCCGAATGGGACTTCGCCACCGGCGCCGCCGGACCGAAGTACGACTGCACGGGCGGGCCGACGAACAACTCGTTCCGCAACACCGGCCTGACCACGCTGCCGGCGGCGAAGCCGTCCTGGATCCGCTACGCCGGTGACGCGGGCAGCCCGCCCGAGTTCGGCGGCGGCTCCGAGTCGCCGATGGGCGGTCCGGTCTACCGGTACGACGCGGCGAACCCGTCCACCACCAAGTTCCCGCAGTCGTTCGACGGGCAGTTCTTCGCCACCGAGTTCGGCCGGGGCTGGATCAAGCCGATCCACGTCAACGCGGACGGCTCACCCGGCACCATCGACAGCTTCCCGTGGACCGGCAAGCAGGTGATGGACTCCGCGTTCGGCCCGGACGGGGCGTACTACGTGCTCGACTACGGCACCGGCTACTTCAACGGCGACGCCAACTCGGCGCTGTACCGCTTCGACTACCTGGGCGGCGCCAACCGCGCCCCGGTGGCCCGCGCCGCCGCCGACCGGACCTCCGGCGCCGCGCCGCTCGCGGTGGCCTTCTCCTCGGCCGGCTCGTCCGACCCGGAGGGCGGCGCGCTGACGTACGCCTGGACGTTCGGCGACGGCGGCACCTCCACCGCGGCGAACCCCTCGCACACCTACACCGCCAACGGCAGGTACACCGCCACGCTCACGGTGCGCGACCCGCAGGGCGCCACCGGCACCGCCAGCGTGTCGATCACCGTCGGCAACACCGCCCCGACTGTGGTCATCGAGACACCCGGCAACGGCAAGCTGTTCTCCTTCGGCGACACCGTGCCGTTCCGGATCACCGTCACCGACCCGGAGGACGCGACCATCGACTGCACGAAGGTCAAGATGACCTACGTGCTCGGCCACGACCAGCACGGCCACCAGATCACCTCGGCGACCGGCTGCACCGGCTCGATCGCCGTACCCGTCGACGGTGAGCACGACGACGCGGCGAACATCTTCGCGGTCTTCGACGCCGAGTACACCGACTCCGGCGGCCTCACCACGCACACCCAGCACACACTCCAGCCCCGGCACCGGCAGGCCGAGCACTTCAAGACCTCGTCCGGGATCAACACGTTCGACAAGGCCACCGCCGAGGGCGGCAAGACCGTCGGCGACATCCACAACGGAGACTGGATCGCGTTCCAGCCGTACCTGCTCGCCGACGCCACCGGGTTCACCGCCCGGGTGTCGTCCGCCGGGGCCGGCGGCACGCTCCAGGTACGGGCCGGCTCGGCCACCGGCGCCGTGCTCGGCTCGGCCACCGTCCCGGTCACCGGCGCCTGGGACACGTTCACCACAGTCACCGGCACGATCGCCAATCCGCCGGCCGGCACCACCACGCTCTATCTGACGTTCGCCGGTGGCACCGGGGCGCTCTACGACCTGGACGCGTTCACGCTCACCACGTCGGCCGTGCGCACCGGCCCGGTGAAGGGCCTGGCCGGCAAGTGCCTGGACGTGCGGAACGCCTCGTCGGCCGACGGCACCCAGATCCAGCTCTACACCTGCAACGGCTCGACGGCGCAGACGTGGACGGTGACGCCGAACGGGCCGGTGAAGGCGCTGGGCAAGTGCCTGGACGTCTCCGGCGGCGGCAACGCGAACGGCACGAAGATCCAGTTGTGGTCGTGCAACGGCACCGGCGCGCAGACCTGGTCGGCGCAGGCGGACGGGACGCTGCGCAACCCGTCGTCGGGCAAGTGCCTGGACGTGTCCGGCAACAACTCGGCCGACGGCACGGCGGTGCACCTGTGGACGTGCACGGGCGCGGCGAACCAGCGCTGGACCCTGCCCTGAGGTAGGCCATAGAGTGGAGGCGGCGACCGCGAGGTGGCCGGTGACCCGGCGGGAGGCGCAACCCGCCCGGGAGGCAGACGCTCCGGCGTCCACCGGTGCCCTCAGGCCGCCGCCTCCGGTCGTCCTCGCCCCGGTCCGCGACGGAATCCCCCATCACCACAGGGGAGAAGGACAATGGCGCGACCCATCACGCTCTTCACCGGCCAGTGGGCCGACCTTCCGTTCGACGAGGTCTGCCGGCTCGCCGCCGAGTGGGGCTACGACGGACTGGAGATCGCCTGCTGGGGCGACCACTTCGAGGTGGACAAGGCGCTCGCCGACGACTCGTACGTCGAGCGCAAGCGGGCCACCCTGGCCAAGCACAACCTTCAGGTGTTCGCCATCTCCAACCACCTGGTCGGGCAGGCCGTCTGCGACCACCCGATCGACGAGCGGCACCAGGACATCCTGCCGGCCCGGATCTGGGGCGACGGCGAGCCGGAAGGGGTGCGGCAGCGGGCCGCCGAGGAGATCAAGGACACCGCGCGGGCGGCGGCGAAACTCGGCGTACGCACCGTCGTCGGCTTCACCGGCTCGTCCATCTGGCACACGGTGGCCATGTTCCCGCCGGTGCCACCGGCCATGATCGAGCGCGGCTACCAGGACTTCGCCGACAGGTGGAACCCGATCCTGGACGTGTTCGACGAGGTGGGCGTGCGGTTCGCGCACGAGGTGCACCCCAGCGAGATCGCGTACGACTACTGGACCACCAAGCGGACGCTGGAGGCGATCGGGCACCGGGAGGCGTTCGGGCTCAACTGGGACCCGTCGCATTTCGTCTGGCAGGAGCTGGACCCGGTGAACTTCATCTTCGACTTCGCCGAACGGATCTACCACGTCGACTGCAAGGACGCGAAGGTCCGTACCGGGGACGGGCGGCGCGGCCGGCTCTCCTCCCACCTGCCCTGGGCCGACCTGCGGCGCGGCTGGGACTTCGTCTCCACCGGCCACGGTGACGTGCCGTGGGAGGACTGCTTCCGGGCGCTGAACGCGATCGGCTACGACGGCCCGATCTCGGTCGAGTGGGAGGACGCCGGCATGGACCGCCTGGTCGGCGCGCCGGAGGCGCTCCTGTTCGTCCGCCGCCTGGCCTGCGGCGCCCCGGGCG
>NZ_JAGPXV010000231.1:0-8403 GCF_018070405.1 Micromonospora sp. D75 | reverse complement strand
GGCGGCGGCCCCGGCGAGCAGCTCGCCGGGCACGCCCAGGACCGTCGCCAGCCACGCGGACCAGAAGTCGCCGGGGAGCCGGAGCTGACGCTCCCAGCGGGACACCTCGTGCCGGGTCAGGGTGGGCACGCCGGAGGCGGCGCAGAGCTCGGCGGCGAGGCGCTGCTGGCTCCAGCCGCGGGCGGCCCGCAGCTCGGCCAGGAGCGGCCCGAGCAGCCGCGGACCGGGCGGCCAGGACGGGATCATGGTGACCTCCGGGGGCGACGACGTGAAATGGCGACGCGGACGTCCGGCTGGCACCGGCGCGTCACAGTCGTGCGACCCCCGCGCGGGCCCCCGGGACGGCCGTCGGCCGCCCCACCGCGCTGTGGTCTTTCTACCCCCGGGGTACGACGTCGCGCCGCGAAGTGTTCGCGGGCTGGGAAGACCCTCGGTAAGCCGTGCGCTCCCGGCTACAGTCGGTCCGTGGCGCTCGGTCTTCCCTCGGTCCTCCCCAATCCCCAGCCGGCCATCGGGGAGCTGATCCGTGACGGCCGCCCCACCTTCTCCTTCGAGTTCTTCCCGCCGAAGACGCAGGCCGGGGAGAAGCTGCTCTGGCAGGCCATCCGCGAGCTGGAGTCGCTGCGCCCCTCGTTCGTCTCGATCACCTACGGCGCGGGCGGCTCGACCCGCGACACCACGGTGGCGGTGACCGAGCGGATCGCCACCGAGACCACGCTGCTGCCGATGGCGCACCTGACCGCGGTGAACCACTCGGTCGCCGAGCTGCGGCACGTGATCGGCCGGCTGGCCTCGGTCGGGGTGCGCAACGTGCTGGCCGTGCGGGGTGACCCGCCGGGCGACCCGGGCGGCGAGTGGATCGCCCACCCCGAGGGCGTCCGGTACGCAGAGGACCTGGTCCGGCTGGTCCGCGACAGCGGTGACTTCAGCGTCGGCGTGGCCGCCTTCCCGTACAAGCACCCGCGTTCGCCGGACGTGGACAGCGACACCGCCTACTTCGTGCGCAAGTGCCGGGCCGGCGCGGAGTTCGCGATCACCCAGATGTTCTTCGACGCCGACGACTACCTGCGGCTGCGTGACCGGGTGGCCGCCACCGGCTGCGACACGCCGATCCTGGCCGGGGTGATGCCGGTGACCCAGATCGGCACCATCGAACGCTCCGTGCAGCTGTCCGGCGCGCCGTTCCCGCCGGCGCTCGCCGAGCGGTTCGAGCGGGTGGCCGACGACCCCGAGGCGGTCCGCCGCCTCGGCGTGGAGCAGGCGAGCGAGATGTGCGAGAAGCTGCTCGACGAGGGCGTGCCGGGGATCCACTTCATCACGCTCAACCGGTCCACCGCGACCCGCGAGGTGTGGCAGCGGCTGCGCGCGGCCGCACGGGTGTGACCACCCGCCACACGACACCCGCGCCGTGCTTCTACGGTTGATCCGTGGTGGGCACACAGCTGAACTGGGACCAGTACGCGACCGCGTGGGCGCGGCTGCACGGCGGATTCGATCCGCGTACCGCCGCGCCGGTGGTGCGTGCCTGGCTGCGCTTCGCCTACCACGTGGGCTACGTGCTGGGCCGGCTGCGCGTCGGCCCGACCCCGGTGACCGTGTTCGGGGTGCTGCTCTGCTTCTGCGTACCCCTGTTCGCGGAGCGGCCCGGCGACGGACCGTTCCTGGGCGCGCTGTTCGTGCTGCTGGCGGCGGTGGCCGACAGCGTCGACGGCGCGGTGGCGGTCGCGACCGGCCGCACCACCCGGCTGGGCTACGTCTACGACTCGGTCGCCGACCGGCTCGGCGAGGTGGCCTGGCTGATCGCGTTCTGGCTGCTCGGCGCGCCGGGCGCGCTGGTCGCGGCGGCCGGGGGCCTGTCCTGGCTGCACGAGTACGTGCGGGCGCGCGCGGTGTCGGCGGGGATGCGGGAGATCGGCGCGGTGACGGTGGGGGAGCGGCCCACCCGGGTCAGCGTGGCGCTGGTCGGGCTGCTCGTCGCCGGGCTCACCGGGCTGATCGACGCCGACCTGACGGCCGGCACCATCACCATGGCCACCACGGTGTGGGTGCTGCTCGCCGGGTTCGGCCTGGGGCAGTTGCTCTCCGCCGTCCGCCGCGCCCTGGTCGACGCGGGCTGACCGCCGCGCCCGCGCCCGCGCAGCCCCGCCGCGCCCACGCGCGGCGGGCGGCGGGCGGCGCGCGGCACGCGGCGCGCGTTAATAAGGGGCCCTTCCTCTACCGGAGGCGTTAACAAGGGGCCCTTCCTTACACCCCTCACCAGGCGGGGCCGACCGCCTCGGCGACGATCTCGGCGGACATCGTGACCATGGGCAGGCCGCCGCCCGGGTGGCTGGAGCCGCCGACCAGCCAGAGCCCGGCCGCCGGGCCCCGGTTGGCCGGGCGCAGCAGCCCGCCCGCGGTGCCGTAGATCGCCCCGCCCGGCGCGCCGGTGGCCGCGTCCAGGTCGGCCGGGGTACGGATCTCCCGGAACACCAGCCGGTCCCGCACGTCGGCGCCGCGCTCGGCCAGCACGTCGAGGATCCGGTCCGCGTACGCCTCGGCCAGGCCGGGCCGCCGCCAGTCCACGGCGCTCGCGGCGGTGCCGTGCCGGGGCGCGTTCACGAGCACGAACCACGCCTCGTGGCCGTCGGGGCGTACCGCCGGATCGTCGGCGGCGGTGACGAACACGGTCGGGTCCGGGGCCGGGCGGGCCCGCACCCCGCGACCCGGGTCGCCGAGCACGGCGTCGAACTCGGCGTCGTAGTCGCGGGGGAAGAACACGGTGTGGTGGGCCAGCCCGGAGTCGCCGCGCACGCCCAGCAGCAGCACGAATCCGGCCAGGCTGCGGTCGGTGAGCGCGGCCAGCCGGCGCGGGTCGGGCAGCAGGTCCCGGTAGACGGTGAGCGCGTCCACGTTGGCGACCACCACGTCGGCGGGCACCGGCGCGGCCGACCCGGCCACGCGTACCCCGTGCACCCGCCCGCCCGCGGCGTCGATCCGGGTGACCGCGGCGTCGGTGCGTACCACCACGCCCAGGTCCAGGCAGCGCGACAGCAGCGCGTCGGCGAGCGTGCCCAGCCCGCCGCGCAGGTACCAGCCGCCGTACGCCAGCTCGGCGTAGGGAACGGCGACGAGCGCGGCCGGGGCGCGGCGCGGGTCGGCGCCGGTGTACGTGGCGTACCGGTCCAGCAGCATCCGCATCCGTGGGTCGGACAGGTGGCGGCGGCCCAGCCCGCGCAGGCTGCGGCCGGGGCCGATGGCGGCCAGGTCGCCCAGCCGCCAGGCCAGCGCGGCCAGGTCGCGGGGCGAGTCGACGGTACGGCGCAGGATGTCCCGGTGCGAGGCCGCCCACACCCGGCCGGCGCGCCGCCACAGCCCGCGCCAGTCGGCGGCGGACCGGTCGCCGAACGCGGCGCCGATCCGGGCGGCGAACTCGTCCGGGTCGGCGCAGGAGTCGAGCGCCTGTCCGCCGCCGGGGAAGACGTGCCGCACGATCGGGTCCAGCGGGACCAGGTCCAGGTATTCGTCGAGCTTCGCGCCGGTCGCCTCGAACAGGTCGTGGAAGACCTGCGGCAGCGTGAACAGGCTCGGCCCGGTGTCGAAGTGCCACACCCCCTCCGGGGTGTGGTGGGCGTACCGGCCGAGCTTGCCCCCGACCGTGCCGGCCCGTTCGAGGACGGTGACCTCGTGCCCGGTGACCGCGAGCCGGGCGGCGGCGGCGAGCCCGCCCACCCCGGCGCCGATGACCACGATGCGCGCCATGGCGTGCCCCTCCTAGGTGACCGGGCGACCCCGCCAGGTGAGCCGGTGTCGCTTCCGCAGATGGTACGACCGGACGGTCAGCCAACCGAGGACCACGACCGACACGGGGTGTGCGAGCGCGTCGGGCCACGCCCGTCCGCCGGTGGCGCGGGCGCTGACCACCCGCCCGGCGACCCCGGCCAGGTAGGCCAGGAACGCCACGGCGGCCACCGCCGGCGCGCCGGCGAGCAGCGCCCCGAGCGCCAGCAGCGGCGGCGCGACGTAGAGCGCGGACAGCAGCGCCAGCACGGCCGCCGCGGCGGCCGGGTGCCCGAACGTCGCCCACAGCGACTTGGTGTAGCCGTCGCGCAGCTGCGGCCAGGTGTCGTACATCCGGCAGGACGCCAGCCGGGACCCGTCGGCCAGCGCGATCCGCCCGCCGGCCCGTTTCACCGCCCGGGCCAGCTCGATGTCCTCCAGCACCTTGTCGGCCACCGCCGCGTGCCCGCCGGCCCGCAGGTAGCCGGCCCGGTCCACGACCAGGAACTGCCCGCCCGCCGCCGCGAGGGACGGCCGCCGCGAGCGTTCCATCGCGCGCAGCGGCAGGAACGTCAGCCACAACCACTGCAGCAGCGGCTGCGCCAGCCGGTCGGCCACCGTCCGCACCACGATCCGGGGGTACGGCGACAGCAGCGCCGCGTCCGCCGCGCGCAACTCGGTCACCGCCGCCGCCACCGCGTACGGGGTGAGCACCACGTCCGCGTCGACGAAGGCCAGCACCGCCGGCTCCGGGGCGGTCCGGGTGGCGAGCTGCCAGCAGGCGTGCGGCTTGCCCAGCCAGCCCGGCGGCGGGGCGACGCCGGTGAGCAGCGTGAGCCGGGGATCGTCACCGGCCACCGCGCGGACCACGTCGGCGGTGCCGTCGGTCGAGCCGTCGTCGAGCACCACGATCCGCAGGTCCGGCACGCCGCGCTGGGCCAGCAGCGCGCGCAGGCACGGGGTGACCCGCTCGGCCTCGTCGCGCAGCGGCAGCAGCACCGCCACCGGCTCGGTGACCTCGGCCGGGCCGGCGGCCGGGCGGCGCAGCCAGGCGTACGCGTTGACGATCGTGTGCCCGGTGAGCGCGGCGACCGCCACGGCCAGCGCGAGGGTGGCGATCATGCCGGGGCGTCGACGCGCGGCGCCGGCTCCGGCGCGGCGGCCCGGTCCCGGCGGGCCCGCCACAGCGTCACCGCCAGCGGCACCGCCGCCACCGCCATCCCGGCCGCGCCCCACAGCGCCGACGCCGGCAGCCGCAGGAACACCGCGTGCGCCAGCACGCTGGAGGCGTACGTCCAGAGGTAGAGCGCGAACATCGGCGCGTCCCGGCCGTCGGTCCGGTCCACCGACGGCCCGGCGAGCGGGCGCAGCGCGACCGCGAGCAGCACCGCGAAGCCCAGCCAGCCCAGGTAGTTGCTGACCGGGATGCCGGGCAGCCCGGGCAGCGCCGGGGTGGCGTCGCGCCAGGTCCAGTAGCCCTCGGCCACCATCTGCGGGTCGAGGAACAGGTCCCAGGCGGCCAGCCCGACCGCCGACAGCGCGATCCGGGCGGGGCGGGAGCGGACCAGCCGGACCGCGGTGAGCCACGCCGGCCAGGCCATCCAGGTCCAGGCGAGTGGGATGATCAGCGGCACCCCGGCCAGCTTCGGGCCCAGCTCGCCGGAGTAGTCGTAGGTGCCGAACGGGAACCCGGTGGCCACGCCGATCGCCTCCACCGCGAACCCGCCGCCGGTGACGACCGCGACCAGCGCGGCGGCGGTACGGACGCCGCGGGTGAGCAGCGCGTGGCCGACCGAGAGCAGCCAGCCGAGCACCACTGTGGCCACCGTGAGCCCGGCCCGGGTCGCGCCGCCGGTGAGCGGGTAGCAGATCTGGGCGAGGATCAGCGCGGCCAGCAGCGCCCAGGGCAGCCGGGCTCTCATGCTGTGCCGCCTTTCGTTCGCGACTGCGGGGCTCGCAAACCCGGCTCACTCCTCGCGCTCACGGTGCCGCCCTTTCGTTCGCGACTGCGGGGCTCGCAAACCCGGCTCACTCCTCGCGCTCACGGGGCGTCCGGCGGGGGCAGCGGCAGGTCCCGGCCGAGCACGCCGAACGGCCGCTCGTCGCCGGGGAAGTGGAAGTGCCGCAGGACGTCGACGAAACCGAACCGGCGGTACAGCCGCCAGGCCCGGGACTTCTCCTCGTCGGCCTCCGGCGTGGACAGCAGCGTGGTGTCGCCCTCGGCCACGGCGAGCAGCGCGCGCAACTGGCGGGCGCCCAGGCCGTGCCCCTGCGCGGGCGGGCGGACGTGCAGCTCGACCACCTCGAACGGGTGCGCCAGCCAGCGCTGCCGGTCCCGCGCGTTCAGCGCCCGGTGCACCTGGTCGTGCCACCACTGCCCGGTGGCGCCCCGGTAGCCGTACCCGAAGCCGGCCAGGTGGCCCTCGGTGGTGAGGCTGGCGACGGCGCGGAAGCCGAGCCGGCGTACGTGGGTGGCGATGTAGCCGCGGCGGGCCTCCAGCAGGTCGGGCCGGTAGCCCATCGCCTCGCCGTAGACGGCCACCACGTCGTCCAGCCGCCGGACCAGGTCGTCCGGTGTCCACCGCACCAGCCTCATGCGTACCCTCTCGCTGTTTCCGGGCCGCCCTCGGCGGCCCAGCCGAGCACCGTGCGGTCGCCGACCACGTCGCCCACCGCGAACCGCGCGAACAGTTCCTCCGCGTACCAGCCCTCGGTGGGGGTGCGGGTGATCGCGGCGCGGTGCTCGGGGGAACGGTACGCGAACGCGACCAGGTCCGCCGGGTCGCGCCACACGCTCACCGTGCCCTGCCAGCCCAGCGGCGCCTCGCCGACGCCGAAGCGGGCGAGCAGGCCGGGCGCGGCGTGCAGCTCGGTGGCGACCGGCGGGATCGCCCGCCAGAACGTGGCCGCCCGGCGGGCCCGCAGCCGGGCCCGGGTCAGCGCCAGCACCGGACCGGTGACCCGCCCGCCCGACGGCGCGCCGAACGGCTCCCGGCCGGACCACCGGCCGCGGCTGGTCAGCGGGCGCAGGTCGACCCGTACCGCGGCGCGGGCGATCCGGGCCCAGGAGCGGGCGACCGGGGAGGCGTCGAAGCCGGCCGCGTCGGCGGGGGAGTCCCAGACCACGAGCGCGGCCCATCGGGTCAGGTCGGCGTCGCCGGGGCCGAATCCGGTGCCGGTCCCGGTGCCGAGCAGCTTGGCGAAGCGGACGCCGGGCAGGCGGCGCAGCCGCGCCGGGTGGGTGGCCATCCGGGCCGGCACACCGGGTACGGCCCGCCGGGGCACACGCCACACGTGCAGCGTGACGAGTTCGGGGTTCACGCCACCTCGGCCGGCGCGCCGGCGGTGATCCGCAGCAGTTCCGCGTACGTGGTGGGGAACACCGCCCGGGGTACGCCGCCGGCCGCCCACACCTCGTCGTACCCGGTCAGGGCGGTGTCGACGACGGTGCGCAGCGGCGTGGGGTGGCCGACCGGGGCGACGCCGCCGATCACCTGCCCGGTGTGCTGCTTGACGAACTCCGGGGTGGCCCGGCGCAGCCGGGTCACGCCCAGCGTGGCGGCCAGCCCGGCGGTGTCCACCCGGTGCGCGCCGGAGGTGAGCACCAGCAGCGGCGCGCCGTCCGCGTCGAAGATCAGCGAGTTGGCGATGGCGCCGACGGCGACGCCGAGCGCCTCGGCCGCGGCGGCGGCGGTGTGCACCGCGTCGGGCAGCAGTCGGACGAGGCTGGCCTCGCCCGATCCGTCCCGCGCGCCCGCCTCGTCGAGCGCGCGCTGCACCGCCTGCACGTTCGGGTGTGGCTGCATGCCCCCATTCTTCCCTCACCCCCGGTACGACCCCGCCGGGGGCCGTGGCCCTCCCGTGTGTCCCCGGCGCGTCACACGTTGCGTTTTCGTCGGTGGGGAGGTGTACTGTCAGGGTAGTTAGAACGAGTGTTCGATTCGGTTGGAGCGGATAGCGGCTCAGCTCCCCGGCTGGCCCGGCTCCGGTCCGACCGGTCGGGCACCCGTCGAACGCTCCGGAAGCGGTGTTTCGCGGCACCGGCTTCCGGGAGGTGCGGCACCGCGGGCCGCACCGGGTTCGGACAGTCGCGAGTCCGGGCCCGTCAGGCAGGTTGTCGCCCGCCGCCCACGACCCCCGGGCGGCGGGCGACGGACCCGCCGGCACGCCGGCCGGGGGTGGGTGTGGGGAAGCGTCCACACCCGGCCGGCCAGCCACCTGAAGGTGCGTCTTCCTCCGCACCGACCGCCCCGGGCGACCGGGCGACGGTTTCCCCGTCGCGCGACCGCCCGCCCCGGCCACACGCGGAGGAGAGACCCATGCCGACCAGTCCGGCCCAGGCGCCCACGGTGCCCGCGCACGTGCTGCCGCACCGCACCCCCGCCCAGTTGCTCGCGGTGGCCCGCGACGGGCTGGCCGAGGCCGCCCGCACCCGTCCCGACGGTCTCCGGTACGCCGCCGCCCACCTCGCGGCGCTGCGCGCCGCCGCCGCAGTGCTCGCCGCCCGGGCCCGTCCCGCGCCCACCCGGCGGAACCGGATCACCAGCGTCTGGGTGCTGCTCGCCACCGTCGCCCCCGAGCTGGACGAGTGGGCCGCCTACTTCGCCGCCGGCGCGAGCAAGCGGGCCGCCGCCGAAGCAGGCA
>NZ_JAGPXV010000230.1:0-8426 GCF_018070405.1 Micromonospora sp. D75 | reverse complement strand
ACGCGCCGGCCCGCTTCGTCATCCGCGCGGCGCGTACGGGGCGAGCGGGTTGACCAGCGTGCCGGCGAACTGCAACGCGGCCGACGGGTCGGACAGGTCCACCATCTGCTGGTTGTTGCGCAGCTGGAGCCGGTTGAGGCAGGACAGCGTGAACTCCGGCGCGAACAGGTCGTGCCGGCGCATCCGGTCGGCCAGGTGCGGCACCGTGGCGGCGTAGTCGGCGGCGCACGCGGCGACGGTGCGCCAGAACTCGGCCTGGTCGAGCACGCCCCGGGTGTGCAGGGTGGCGCTGAGGTGCCGCAGGAAGCAGTCGAAGACGTCGGTGAAGATGGACAGGATCTTCTCGTCCTCGGGTACGGCGGCCCGGATCCGCCGGACCCGCTCCGGCAGGTCCGCGTCCGGGTCCATCACCACGATCTCCTCGGCGATGTCCTTGAACACGACCCGCTCGACGACGCCGTCGCGCAGCACCAGGATGACGTTCTCGCCGTGCGGCATGAACGCCAGGTCGTAGGCGTACAGGCTGTGCAGCAGCGGCACCAGGTAGGCGTCCAGGTAGCGGCGCAGCCAGTCGGCCGGCGCCAGCCCGGACTCGTCGATCAGCGCCGCGGCCAGCGACCGGCCGTCGAGGTCCAGGTGCAGCAGCGAGGCCATGGTGGCCAGCCGCCGCCCGGGTTCCAGCCCGGGCACCGGGCTCTCCCGCCACAGCGCCGCCAGCATCTTCCGGTACGGGGAGTAGCGATCGGTGGCCGCCTCGTACTGCCGGTGCCGGTAACCGATCGCGGCGCGCTCCCGGATGATCGACAGGCCGGTGCGCTTGAGCACCGGGTCGCCCTCGATCAGCCCGGCCAGCCAGTCGTTGATCGCCGGCGTCGCCTCCATGTACGCGGCGGACAGCCCGCGCATGAAGCCCATGTTCAGCACCGACAGCGCGGTCTTCACGTAGTGCTTCGCCGGGTCGCTGACGTTGAAGAAGGTGCGGATGGACTGCTGCGCGAGGTATTCGTCCGGCCCCTCGCCGAGGCAGACCAGCCGGCGCGCGGCCACCTCACCGGCGAACGTGACGGCGAGCTTGTTCCACCACTGCCACGGGTGCACGGGGACGAACAGGTAGTCGGCCGGGTCCAGGCCCAGCCCGGTGAGCGTGCCGGTGAACCCGGCCAGCGTCGCCTCGCCCAGCTCGGCCCGCATCAGCGTGTCGTAGTCCAGGTCGTCGGCGCAGGTGAACGTGGTGTGGTCGCGGTGCGCGGCGAGCCAGAGCAGCCGTACCGGCGCGGCGGCCTCCGGGGCGTACGCGCGGTACTCGTGCACGCCGAAGCCGAGGCGGCCGTTGTTGGCCACGAAGCAGGGGTGGCCCTCGGTCATGCCGGTCTCGATCGCCTGGAACCCGGCGGCGGCCAGCTCGGCGGCGCTCACCGCGGGCTTGGCCAGCTTGTACGCGGTCCCGGCCAGCGTGGAGGTGATCTCCTCCAGGTAGACCGGCAGGATCGCGTCGGTGAGGCCGAGCGCGCCGCGCAGCTCCACGCACAGATCCACGGCGTCCGGCGGCAGGTCCGCGCCGTCGCGGCGGCGCACGATGCTGTCCGCGTCGACCTCCCAGTGGTCCAACGCCAGCCGCCGCGCGGCGAACCGGTACTCGACGGCGGCGTCGTCGCTGCGGACCAGCCACTGCCCGGGGCCGGTGGGCTCGGGGGTGATCAGGCGCTCGTGGGCGAACTCGGCGAGCGCCTTGCGCACCAGCAGCCGGTTGGCGGTCGCCCACGCCTCGGAGGTCAGGTGGTCCACTGCTGCGCTGGCGTTCACGCCGGTGCCCCTTCCTCGCCTGCGGGCGCGCCGGTGGCGGCCCGGAACTGGTCCCGGGTGCAGACGCTGAGCAGCGCCTCCTTCTCGGGCTTGCGGATCGGGCCGACGACGGTGAAGCCGACGGCCGCGTTGAGCGCGTGCACGGCGGTGTTGCGCACGTCCGGTTCCACCACCACGCGGCGGGTCGCCGGGTCGGCGAACAGCCAGGCCATCACCGTGGTGATGACGGCGCGGGTGAAGCCGTGCACCGGCGTGTCGGCGGGTGCGCAGAGGAAGTGCATGCCCACGTCGCCGGGCTCCGGGTCGTACAGGCCGACCAGCTCGACGTGCGCCGGGTCGTACCGTTCGGCCAGGAACGCCGGGGTGCCGCGCCACGACCCGAGGTACGCGTCGTGGTGCGGGTGGTCGGCGATGCGCCGGTACTCGGCGGCGACGGCGGCCACGTCGGCGTCCTGCATCAGCCAGAACGCGGACTTGGGATGGGTGACCCAGCGGTGCAGCAGCGCGGCGTCGGCGTCTGGGTCCAGCGGGCGCAGCGTGAACTCGCCCAGCGCGTCGTCGACGCGGGTGAATTCGCTCACGCCGGCGCTCCGAACTCCTGGAACGCGATGCTCTTCTCCACCGGGTAGTGCTCGCGGCCGGTCATCTCCCGGATCAGCCACGAGTTGCGGTACGGGCCCATGCCCAGGTCCGGCGAGGTGATGCTGTGCGTGTGCGTGCCCCCGTTCTGCAGGAACACCCGGCGGCCGGTGTGGTCGACGCTGTAGTTGCGGGCCACGTCGAAGCGGCCGTGCGCGTCGAAGCGCAGCCGGTCGCGTACCGGCGCGAGGAACTCCGGCACCCGGTAGTGGTAGCCGGTGGCCAGCACCAGTCCTGCGGTGTCCAGCGTGAACGCGCGGTCCTGCTCGGTGTGGCGCAGCCCGAGCCGGTAGCGGCCGTCGGCGTACGCCGCCTCGACCAGCTCCGTGTTGGTGAGCAGCCGGGTCGGCGCCGGCCCGTGCAGGCTCTTGGCGTACAGCAGGTCGTAGATGTCGTTGATCAGGTCGGCGTTGATGCCCTTGAACAGCGGCTTCTGCGCGGCCTCCAGCGCGTAGCGGGTCGGCTCGGGCAGCGCGTGGAAGTAGTCCACGTAGTCCGGCGAGGTCATCTCCAGCGTGAGCTTGGTGTACTCCAGCGGGAAGAACCGGGGCGAGCGGGTCACCCAGGTGAGCTGGTAGCCGTACGTGTCGATGTCGCCGAGCAGGTCGTGGTAGATCTCGGCGGCGCTCTGGCCGCTGCCGACGATGGTGATGCTGTCCTTGGCCCGCAGCGCCTCCCGGTGCTCCAGGTAGCGCGAGTTGTGGATCATGTCACCGCCCAGCCCGGCGCAGGCCGGCGGCAGGTACGGCGGCGTGCCGGTGCCGAGCACGAGGTGCCGGGCCCGGTGGGTGACCGGCCCGTCCGGCGTGTCGGCGCGCACCACGTACCGGTCGTCGGTCGCGTCGTACTCGACGGCGGTGACGGCGTGCCGGAAGCGCAGGTTCGGCAGCTTGGCGGCGGCCCAGCGGCAGTAGTCGTTGTACTCGGCGCGCAGCGGGAAGAAGCTCTCCCGGATGTAGAACGGGTAGAGCCGCCCGGTCTCCTTCAGGTAGCTCAGGAACGAGTACGGCGAGGTGGGGTCCGCGAGCGTGACCAGGTCGGCGATGAACGGCGTCTGGAGCCGGGTCGATTCGAGCAGCATGCCGGGATGCCAGTCGAAGCTGTCGCGGGCCTCCAGGAACAGCCCGTCGAGGTCGTCGATCGGTGCGGTGAGGCAGGCCAGGCCGAGGTTGTAGGGGCCCAGCCCGACGGCGATGAAGTCGTGGGTCGACATGGGGTTCTCGTTCTCCTCGACGGGGGGTCAGCCGACCGGGCAGGACAGCTCGGCGGCAGCGGTCCGGGCGTACCAGGCGGCGTGGTCGGCGATGAGGTCCAGCACGTGGGCGATGTCGTCCACTGTGGTCTCGGGGTTGAGCAGCGTGAGCTTCAGGTGGTGCGCGCCGTCGACCTTGGTGCCGGCGACCAGGGCGGCGCCGGAGGCGGCCAGCGCGTCGCGGGCGTGCAGGTTGGCCTCGTCGGCCAGGCCGGGGGCGAGGCCGGACGGCCGGTAGCGGAAGACCACTGTGCTCAGCTGCGACGGTGCGGCCACCTCGAAGCGCGGGTCGGCGTCGAGCCGCTGCCACGCCTGCGCCGCGAGGTCGACGACCTGGTCGAACAGCTCGCCGACCGCGTCCGGCCCCATGATCCGCAGGGTCAGCCAGAGCTTGCAGGCGTCGAACCGCCGCGTCGTCTGGATGCTCTTGTCGACCTGGTTCGGGATGCCCTGCTCGACGGCGCGGGCCGGGTTGAGGTAGTCGGCGTGCCAGGTGGCGTGGCGCAGCGCCCGGCCGTCGCGGACCAGCAGCGCGCTGGAGCTGACCGGCTGGAAGAAGGACTTGTGGTAGTCGACTGTCACCGAGGTGGCCCGCTCGATGCCGTCGAGCAGGTGGCGGCGGGTGGGGGAGACGAGCAACCCGCAGCCGTACGCGGCGTCGACGTGCAGCCAGACGCCCGCGTCGGCGCAGATGTCGGCGATCTCGGGCAGCGGGTCGATGCTGCCGAAGTCGGTGGTGCCGGCGGTGGCGACCACTGCCATCACCACCTGACCGTCGCGGTGGCAGCTGTCGATCGTGCGGGCCAGCTCGTCGGCGCGCATCCGGCGGGCCGCGTCGGTGGGTACGGTGAGCACCGCGTCGGCGGCGAGGCCGAGCAGCTTGGCGGCCTTCTGCACGCTGAAGTGCCCGGCCGCGGAGGTGATGACGCGCAGCCGGGACAGCACCTGCGGCCGGTCCGGCCGGGTGGCCGCGCCACCCACCGCCCGGCGGTACGCCTCCTCCCGGGCCAGCAGCATGGCCTGGAGGTTCGACTGGGTGCCGCCGCTGGTGAACACCCCGTCGGCGGTCGGACCCAGCCCGATCCGCCCGGCCGTCCACTCGATCAGGCGCCGCTCCATCAGGGTGGCCCCGGTGCTCTGGTCCCAGGTGTCCAGTGAGGAGTTCACCGCGCTGAGCACCGCCTCGCCGAGCAGCGCCGGGATGACCACCGGGCAGTTGAGGTGGGCGAGGTAGCGCGGGTGGTGGAACCACACCGCGTCGCGTAGCCACACGTCGTGCAGCTCGTCCAGGGCGGCGTCGGTGTCGCCGAGCGGCCGGTCGAGGTCGATGCCGCCGATGAGCGGCGCCAGCTGGTCGGGCGTGACGCCGGTGAACGGCGTGTCCACCTCGCCGACCCGCCGGGCGACCCGGTCGACGCCGCGCGCCAGCACGTCCCGGTACCGCCCGAGCGAGCCGGCGTTGAACAGGTGGTCGCGGGCCGTGGCGGCGGCGCGGCCGGTGTCGGTGGGCGCGGCGCCGGTCGGGCTCCCGATCGAACTCATGCGACTTCCCAGCGGTCGTACGGACAGGACGTGCGGCCACAGCCGCGGCGATCAGGTTAGGTTAGGCTCGCCTAACTAGCAAGCGCGACTCGGTGCGCTTTGTCCTGGAACTACCGCCGGTTGGCGCCTGCCGCGTGTCGCGGTAAGGTCGCCCTCGGTTAGGGGAGGTTATCCTAAGTTGACTGTGGAACGGAACCGCCGCCCGGCGCGCCGAGGCGGGCCGAGACGGTGACGCACGTCGATCGCGATCAGTGGGGCGTGCCGCAACTGTGGGCCGGTGACGCCGACGCGCTGGCCCGTCTGCAGGGGCGTGTCGCCGCGACCGACCGGGCGTGGCAGATCAGCGTCGAACGATGGCGTGCCGAGGGCCGCCTCGCCGCCCACGTCGGACCGTCCGAGCTGGCGTGGGACCGGTTCGCCCGCCGCGTACGGCTGGACGACACCGCCCGGCGCTGCTACGAACGGCTGGACCCGGACACCCGGCGGTGGGTCGAGGCGTACGTGGACGGGGTCAACGCCGGACTCGCCGAGGGCGCCGCCGCCGCGCCCGAGTTCACCGCCACCGGCGCCGCGCCTGAACCCTGGCGCCCCTGGTCGCCGCTCGGCGTGTTCCTCGTCCAGCACGTGCTGTTCTCCACCTTCCCGAACAAGCTCTGGCACGCGCACGTGGCCCGCACGCTCGGCCCCGAGGCGGCCGGACTGTTCGCGGTCGAGGGACCGGCCTCGTCCGGCAGCAACGCCTGGGCCCTGCCCGCCGACCCGGCCACCGGGCGTGGCCCGCTGATCGCCGGTGATCCGCACCGGCTGCTCGAACTCCCCGGCGTCTACCAGCAGGTCCGCCTGGCCTGCCCGGAGTTCGACGTGGTCGGTCTCGCCTTCCCCGGCGTGCCGGGCCTGCCGCACTTCGGCCACACCGGGCACGTGGCCTGGGCCGTCACCAACGCGATGGCCGACTACCAGGACCTCTACCGCGAGCGGCTGCGCCGCGACGGCGACCGGGTGCTGGCGCGCGACGCCGACGGCTGGACCCCGGTCGCGCGTCACGTCGAGGAGATCGAGGTCCGCGGCGGCGACCCGGAGACGGTCGAGGTGATCGAGACGCCGCGCGGGCCGGTGATCGACCACGACCGGGTCACCGGCGAGGCCATCGCGCTGCGCGCCCCGAGCCGGGTGGAGGCCCGGCTCGGCTTCGAGGCGCTGCTGCCGCTGCTGCGCGCCCGGCGCGCCGCCGACGTCGCCGACGCGCTGCGCCACTGGGTCGAGCCGGTCAACAGCGTGCTCACCGCCGACACCGAGGGCGGCGTCCGCCGTCTGGTCGCCGGCCTGGTCCCGGTACGCGACGAACGGTGCCGCCGGGAGCCGGTGCCGGCCTGGGAGCCGGCCTACCGGTGGCGGGGCGACTACGTGCCGCCGGTGGACGAGCGGGTCGACGGCGTGGCGGTGTGCGCCAACGACCGCCGCGACGACGTCGCAGCGCACGGTGTCGATTTCGCCCCGCCGCACCGGGCGCGCCGGATCCGCGCGCTGCTCGCCGAGGGCGCCGAGGCGTCCACAGTGCACACCGACGACCGGCTCCCGGCCGGCCCGCTGTACCGGCTGCTCGACCGGCTCGACCCGGGCCGGCTCGACGAACCCGCCCGCGCGCTGCTGCGGCGGCTGCGCCGATGGGACCGGGCGATGGCGGGCGGGTCGGCCGAGGCGGGCGCGTACGCGGCCTGGCGGGCGGCGCTGGCCCGGCGGCTGCGCGTACACCCGGGGTTGCGTGCGCTCGACGAGCCGTGCGGGTTCGACGAGTTGTTCGCCCCCTGGACCGACCCGGCGGCGCGGATCGGCCTGGCGCTGGATCACCTCGCGGCCGGGTTCGACCTCGCGGAACCGGCGGCCGAGGCGTTGGCCGAGGTGGCCGCCGGCCCGCCGCCCGGTGAGTGGGGCAGCCGGCACCTGCTGCACCCGGTGCACCTGGGCGTCGCCCCGGCGGTCACCGACGCGGTGACCGCGATGCGGGAGCGGGTGGCGCTGGCCGGTGACACCGACTGCGTGCTGGCCACCTCCAGCGTGCCGGGCGTCTCCGACGCCTGCTGGCGCGGCCCGGTGGCCCGCTACGTGTGGGACCTGACCGACCGGGCGGCCAGCCGCTGGATCGTCCCGTTCGGCGTGTCCGGGCGCCCCGGCGATCCGCACTTCGCCGACCAGCTGACCCACTGGGCCGCCGGGACGCTGATCCCGGTGCCCGCCGGCCCACTGACGGGAGACGAGACGACGTGATCCACCTGGAGTCGATTTCCGGCCTCGGCGCGCTGGCGCTGGAGCCGCTCCGCCCCGAGCGGGACGCCGGCCTGCTGCACGGCTGGGTGATCCGGCCCCGCAACCGGTTCTGGGGCATGGGCTCGCACACCGTCGACCAGGTACGCGACATCTACGCGTTCGTCGACGGGCTGGAGACCCACCACGCGTACCTGATCCGGCTCGACGGCGAGCCGATCGGGCTGTTCCAGACGTACCAGCCGGAGGCGGACCCGGTCGGCGAGCGTTACCCGGTGCAGCCCGGCGACGTGGGGATGCACCTGCTGCTCGACCCGCCCCGGCGGTACCCGCGCGGCGTGACCGGCGCGGTCTTCCCGGCCCTGATGCGGTTCCTGCTGCGTGACCCGGCCGCGCGTCGCGTGGTGGCCGAGCCGGACGTGCGCAACGACGCCATGCTGCGCCGCCTGCGCATCGAGGGCTTCACGTTCGGCCCCGACATCGACATGCCGGACAAGCGGGCGAGGCTGGCGTTCCTCACCCGGGAGCGGTTCGAGGCGGAGCACCCGCCCGCGTGAAGCCATGCCCGCGTCACGGCTCGGCGGCGCGCAGCCGCCCGGCCAGGTCCCGCACCGTCTCGGCGTACGCCGGGTCGTCCTCCGACGGGAGGTGACCCTTGATCGGCGGGGGGACGCTGTCCCAGGGCGGGGCGACCAGGCTCTCCGGATCCCGGAGGCGACGGTCCACAGTTGCCTCCGGGCCGGTGACGCGGGCCGGCTCGTCCGGGCGGTGCGGGGAGAAGATCCATCCGCCCAGCGCGTCGGTGTCCCGCCACAGGTTGCGCCAGCGCCAGCCGATCCGGCCGCCGATCCCGCGCAGCATCTCGCCGCCGACGTAGGCGGGGAACAGGCGGGCGTAGAGCCGGCGCAGCGGCGAGCTGTAGGTGAGC